>DATKWR010000374.1:0-10162 GCA_035529475.1 Sedimentisphaerales bacterium
CAGCCCCGCTTCGATCAGGCTCAACAGCTCTATCATACCCTCGCGCAGCGTGGCGGTCGTCTCGCCCAGTCGGCCGTCCAGCAGCTTCTCGGCGGCGGCCAACTGGTATTCGTTGGAGCTGACAATAATCTCGTTGACGGCCTCGGCCTGGGCCAGATCGAGCTTGCCGTTCAGATAGGCCCTGGCTGTGAACTCCCCCGGCCGCGCGGCTCGAAGCCCTCGCTTGAGCAGATTGCCCATCAGGGCCTCAATGACGGCGGGATTTGCGTAGGTGTGTATTTCTATGACGTCGTCACCCGTATAGGAACCGGGAACGCGGAAAATGTATAACTGAGCGTCGATTTGCAGCTCTTCATCGACCGCTATAGAAGTGGGCAGCAGCGTTCGGGACCTGAGCGGCGGGTCAAAGCCGACGCTGCAAATTTGCCCGCAGGTTTCAAGGACGCGGGGGCCTGCAGTGCGAATGATAACTCTTTGGTCACAGGTTGGAGAACTGACAGCCAGGATGGTGTCATTGACATCGTACACGTCACTAACCAATCACCAATCACCAGTCACCATTTACGTCTTGAAGAACGGCTTGGGTTTTTTCTTTTTGACTTTGCCGCCGGTCTTGCTTGTTGCGGAAACCATACCCTCTGTTTTGGCTTCCTCCTTTTCCTGGATATGCTTGCGAATCACGTATTGCTCGATAACGCCGGCGAACGTGCTGGCCATGATATACAGATTCACGCCCGACGGACCCTTGTACAGCATCAGCGGGAACATCAACGGCAGCATGATCTTCATCATTTTTTGCTGCTGGGCCATCTGTGGATTCACCGCGGCGTTTGCCTGCGACGGCATCAATTGCTGTTGCAGGTAGAATGCCACGCCCATCAGAATGGGCAGCAGGTTGAACGAATCCAGCTTGCCGAACAACGGCAAGGTAAATGCGGGGAATCGAAACAGGGCATCCGGGGCCGAAAGGTCGGTGATCCAGAAGGGCAGAAACGCGGCGCCTCGCAAATCAATGCTGGCATAGACCGCGCTCCACAACGCTATCCAAATCGGCATCTGCACCATCATCGGCAGCATGCCCATGATCGGCGAGGCGCCCTGCTCCCTGTAAAGCGCCATCATCTGCTTGTTCATTTCAGCCTTGTTGTTGGCGTATTTCTTCTTTATCTCCTCCGCCCTCGGAGCGAGCTTGCTCATTTTGCTCATCGAGACCTGGCTCTTCTTGGTGACCGGATGCATGGCCAGCCGCATCAGGAACACCAGGATGATAATGACCACGCCGTAGTTGGGGATAAAGCCGAACATCCATTTCATGATGGCCAGTATCCCGAACGCCAGCGGATTGATCACCCACGCCGGGCAGCAGCAGCCCATGAAATCTATCGTGTGAACAAATCCAAGGTTTCGATACTGCTCGTTCTTGTCGAAGAAACTCTTGTCTTTAGGTCCGACATAAAGCTGGAAGCGGTACGTCCTGGAAGCTTTGGCAGCGAGTGTGTTTGTCGCAATCTTCAGGTCCAGTCCGACGGTTTCATCGCCGCTGTCGGCTTTGGGGTCCCCGTCGGGATTGTAGAAGCGACCCGTTCTTTCCGGCATCCAGTCGCAGTAGTCTTTGCCTTCATCGGGCAGAGGCACCGCGATTGCCGCAAAGTACTTGTTCACCGCCGCGACCCATAGCAGGTTGCCGCCGGGTTTGTTCAGCCGCCTCTTCTCAGGCGTATCGGCCTTCATGAGTTTCCCGTGATCGAGGCTCACGGCGCCGACCTGGCCGGTTGAATCTCGGAAGCCGGCCACGACTTTTCTCATGTCGCTCCTGAAGCCCTCTCTGTTAAGGCCGCCCGGTCCGGCGAGATTGAAGCCAACTCTTTGCTCGGTGCGGGAGATGTTCTCAATCGTGATATCGCAGTCCAGCAAATAGCTGTCCCGGGTGATCTTGTAGGTTTTCGTCAGCTTCAGGACCGGCTCGCCGGTGCCGTCATTTTTTATTACCGCTTCGAAACCGGCGGCTTGCGAGTTGGCGTCGGCGGTCTCGACGTCGAAACTCCTCCAGTCGAGCCGATCCAAAGACAGTTGCAACTGTTGCTCGACAAAGACGAATTGTGTATTGGCCATCGCCAGAATCTCGCTGCCGTCGCCTTGCCGGACGGGGGAGATGACCACCAGAGGCTGCGGATTCTCATAATCGCGGTCGTCCCATCTGCTGAAGGTGGCCGTTCGGATAGCGGCACCCTTGGAACTTAATTCCAATTGGTACTCAAAACCGCTCTTGGGATCCACAGACCCCAGCACGATAGTCCTGGCCGGGGCGTTGTCGGCGCCGAAGGCAATGTTCGCAGCGGTCCGGAGCTGCTCGGCCGCCGGCGCAGGAGTCTCTTGGGGGGCAGCCTGCGATTGCGGCTGCTCGCCCGGTGCCACTTGTTGCAGAAGGATTGGGCCCCGACCGGTCGGGGATGCGTTCTCGAACAGCCCGGACTCAACTATGAGCCAGCCGCAGAATAGGCAAAACCCCGCCACAACCAGAATCAAATATCGCATATCTTGTCTCTTCTCTTACGCCAGACGGCGGCGCGTCTTTCAATAATCAATAGTCAACAGCAAATAGTCAATTCTATCTGCCATTCTGCAGCCGCTCGGCGTGGAAGTTGTCCAACTGGTCGATGGCAAGAATCTTCTTCATCGTGCTCTTGAAATCGTATTCCAGCCGCACGAAGTGGACCTCATTCTCATTCACATAGACGTAGCTGGCCCGGTTGTCCTTGTCTCTGGGCTGGCCGACCGAGCCGATATTAATGATGGCCTTTTCGTCATCGACGATGGGATAGACGTTGTTAAGCTCGTTCGGCAGATAGAAATCAGGTTCGTCGAGGAACACCCCGGGCATGTGCGTATGACCCACAAAGCAGATGTGCTTGACCCGCTCGAACAGCACCCGGACCTTGAGCGGATTGGTATAGACGTCGTCGGGGAAGATATACTCATTGATGGGCCGCCTGGGTGAGGCGTGGACAAAATCGATCACTACCGGGTCCTTGCCCAGCTTGCTTTTGAGCGTCCGCCTCATGGGCAGCTTGCCCAGGAAGCTCCATCGCCTGTTCCGGCGTTCGAGGTCTTCTTCATCGGCTTCCAGCATCTCGCGGGTCCAGAAACTTGCCTGCTCGGCGCCGTAGTTGAAGTTCGTCGGCTCGTAGAAAACCGCATAATCGTGGTTACCTAAAACACACCACTTGGTCTTCTCGATGATCAGGTCGAGACACTCGCGGGGGTCGGGCCCGTAGCCGACCACGTCGCCCAGGCAGTAAATCGTCTTGATCCCGCGTTTCTCGATATCCGCCAGAACCGTCGTCAAAGCTTCGATATTCGAATGTATATCGCTCAAAACCGCAAACATACAGGCCCTTGGATAAGCAACAAACCGACTCTCGTTTACACAAAAAACCATTTAATAGCAGAAATGGCGTCGAATTGCCAGAAGATTTATCCGCTTTTCTTCCGTCTCGCTCCCGCCGGCGGGGCGGACGATATTTGTTTGCCTTGATGATGCCTGATGCTATAATGCCCGGATAATACCGAGAGAATGTACCCGAAACAGGAAACGAAAAGGTAAGCATGACTCTTCTTGAAACGTGCGGGCTGATAAAGCGCTACTCGGGGCGGATTGTTGTCAATGAAGTATCCGTCACCATCGAACGACAGAGCATCGTCGGGCTTCTTGGGCGCAACGGAGCCGGCAAGACGACCACTTTTCGAATGATTATGGGGATGGTTACCCCCAACAGCGGCTCTGTTGTCTTTGAAGGCCGCGAAATCACAAGGCTGCCCATGTACAGACGCGCCCGGCTGGGCATCGGGTATCTCTCGCAGGAGCCGAGCATCTTCCAGCGGCTCAGCGTCCGGGATAACCTGCTGGCGATCCTGGAGACGATGTCCATCACTCGCGCCGAGCGTCGCGAGAGGGCCGAAAGGCTCATTGAGCGTTTTGCCCTGACCGAGGTTGCCAAGAGCCAGGGCCGGTTCCTCTCCGGCGGCGAACGAAGGAAGCTGGAAATCGCACGGGCCATGGTGACCAATCCTTCCCTGATTCTCCTGGATGAGCCGTTTAGTGGCGTGGACCCCATCGCCGTCGAGGATTTGCAGCACGAGATTGGCGGGCTTGTCGCATCGGGCGTCAGCATCCTCGTGACCGACCACAATGTCGAAAGAACGCTCGAAGTGGCCGACAAGGCCTATATTATCGATCACGGGAAGGTTATCGCGGCTGGCTCGCCCGCCGAGATCATCCGCAACGAGCTGGTCCGGAAATCCTATCTCGGCAACACGTTCGACGGCGACGAATTCGACGAACGGTAGCACTTTGAAGGAATCCAGATCATGGCGATCAAAAGAATAAAGGTAGCCAACTTCAAGAGCTTCAAGGATTTGGATATTGAGCTGGGAAACTTCTCCGTGGTGATCGGAGCGAATGCTTCGGGAAAATCCAACTTCGTGCAGATATTCAAGTTTGTCCGCGATATCTGCAACTTAGGCCTCGATAACGCAATATCGCTCCAGGGTTCTGAATACCTTTCAAATATCGGCGTTCCCTTCCCACAGGTACTCTCCTTAAAGGTCACACTTGGCTCCGAGAGATTTGGCCTTAGGGTGGCGGAATCAGTAATTGCCCACGTAAACGAGACGCACTACGAGTTTGCTTTGAGATCTGAAGCGCAACCGCCGGACTTCACAATCGAGAAGGATTCGTTGACCCTAAAAGTAAGTTATACTGACACTGCCAAAGCCAGAAACGGCAAGCTGGAAGCAGGCAACGTTGTCGGTACTGGAAGCATAAGCATCCGCAATGAGAACGGCGTGCCCAAATTCAAATTGAGTCGCCCGAAGCGTTTACAGACAAGCACCGCGAAGGATTTGTTTCCGCCGTTTATGCGTGAGAAGCTAAAGCCAAAGACCCTTTTACTTCAGACCCCCTTTTTTTTCTTTCCACCACTCCGGAGTGTTTTCAGTGACATAGCCATTTACGATTTTGATCCGAAGTTGTCTAAGAAAGCTGTCCCGGTAGCGGGCAAATCCGAGCTGGAGGAGGACGGGAGCAACTTATCTCTTGTGCTTAAGAGTATTGCCGAGAACAAAGAGAAAAAGAGAAAGTTCTCTAACTTAGTGAAGGATCTTCTGCCGTTTGTTGATGATTTGGCTACCGACAAATTCGCTGACAAGTCTTTGCTGTTTAAGCTGCGCGAGAATTATTTCAAACATGTGTATTTTCCCGCATCCTTTGTATCGGACGGTACCGTGAACGTCGGCGCTCTAATAGTGGCTCTATATTTCGAGGAAGAGGGCATTACCATAATCGAGGAGCCTGAAAGGAATATACATCCTTCCCTCATCTCAAAGGTAATGGATATGATGAAGGATGCGTCAAAGAACAAGCAAATAATTGTTACGACCCACAGCCCAGAAGTAGTTAAACACGCTGGTTTGGACAATCTGTTACTTGTCAGTCGCAATGAGGAGGGGTTCTCCACGTTATCCAGGCCGCGCGAAAAAAATGAAGTTAAGATATTTCTTAAGAATGAAATGGGTCTCGACGAGATATTCACCCAGAATTTGTGGGGGGTGTAATGAACTATGTACAAACGAATAGATGTACTTCTTGAGGGACCCGACGACGTAAGGTTTTTCGATGCAATTTTGAGACCAATACTTCGGAGGAAGTACGACTATGTGCAAACATGGCAGTATGCGGGTGAAAAACGCGAGAGGATCAATAATTATCTCAGAGCCATCAAGGCGATGAAGGCGGATTCTTTATTCTTCAAAGATATTAACACCTCGCCTTGTGTGGCAGCAAAAAAGGAGACCATTCAGAAAGTCTATCGAAAAGTGATCGAACCTGCTAATGTCTTCATAGTAGTCCTGGAAATCGAGAGTTGGTATCTCGCGGGTTTAGACAATGGAAACTGCAAACAGCTTGGGATTCGCGTTTCTTTTAAGACAGATAACATTGCCAAAGAGCAGTTCAACGGGCTAATTCCCAAGAAATTTGACTCACGGATTGATTTTATGATTGAGGTACTCAAGAGATTCTCCATAGAAACTGCAAAACAAAAGAATAGGTCGTTTGATTATTTCATGTCGAGGATAGAGCAGGATTCGGCGGATGGCAGACATTGATTTTGAGAAATGTGGGATCACGCGTTACCCGGCCAGGGTCCTGGCCGGGCGGGCTGAGCCGGTTGAGAAGATCGACGGCGATATTCACCGGCTGGTGGA
Source organism: Sedimentisphaerales bacterium (assembly GCA_035529475.1). Classification (GTDB taxonomy): domain Bacteria; phylum Planctomycetota; class Phycisphaerae; order Sedimentisphaerales; family Anaerobacaceae. The sequence continues at coordinate 6,265 of DATKWR010000374.1, forward strand.
CAGGATGACCGATATCATGCTGGAAAAAAAAGGTGTCGGTTTGGCGGCGCCGCAGGCCGGCGTGCCGCTGCGGCTTTTTATCATATCGGTTGACGGAAGCAGGGAGAACGTCAGAGTCTATATTAACCCGACCGTTACTCCGGCCGGGGAGCTCGGCGCGGTCGAGGAAGGGTGCCTGTCCGTGCCGGGCATCTATACGAAGATTCAAAGGTACAAGAAGTGCCAGGTGACCGCCACCGACCTCGACGGCAATGAGTTTACCGACGAGGCCGAGGGGCTTTACGCCAGGGCCCTGCAGCACGAGTATGACCACATCGAAGGGGTGACCATTGTCAACCGGATGACCCAGGTCGCGAGAATCGCCCATCGAAGGCAGCTCAAGAAGCTCGAAAACCAGCACGAATAGAAGCGAGCAAGTGTGAGCTATAAAGAATGAACATCATTTATCTCGGCAGTGGAGAATTCGGTCTTGAGTGCCTTAATGCCTTGAGTGGCTCGGGGCAGGACCTGCGGCTGATTGTTACGCAGCCGCCGCACCCGGCGGGTAGGGGCCGAAAGCCCAATCCCACGCCGGTTGCCTGCTGGGCGGATGCCCATTTTGTGCCTTCTATTGAAACCGACAACGTAAACGCCCCGGATGTTGTCAGAACAATAGCCGGCTATGAGCCTGATTTGATCGTCGTGATTGCGTTCGGCCAGAAAATCGGCAGCGACCTGGTCAATCTGCCGCCCAGGGGGGCGATCAACGTCCATGCTTCTTTGCTTCCCAAGTATCGCGGAGCGGCCCCCATCAACTGGGCCATCATCAATGGCGAAAGCCAGACGGGCATCAGCATCATCACCTTAGCCGAAAAGATGGACGCGGGCCTGGTCCTGGGTCAGAGCCGGACTGATATCGGCCCTGATGAGACAGCGGGCCAACTGCACGACAGGCTAGCAGAACTGGGCGCACCGCTGCTATTAAAGACGATAGACCAAATCGCCGCAGGTACGGCGGTCTATGCCGCACAGGACCATTCAAAAGCAACCCTCGCCCCCAAGCTCAAAAAAACCGACGGTTTTATCGACTTTGCCGAGCCGGCGGAAATCTTAGCAAGGAAGATACTCGGTCTCTGGCCCTGGCCCGGCGCCTCGGCGGATTATCTCTCGAAAAATACCGGCAAGTCCATCCGCGTGACCATCGCCGGCGGGCAAGTGGTCGAAACAGCAAATCGGGCTGCACTTGCGGCGGGGACCTTCGATGAAAACCTGAACGTCATCTGTGGCCGGGATGCCCTGAGGATAACAAGAATCAAGCCGGCCGGCTCAGCCCTGATGAACTTCAAAGCCTTCACCAACGGCCGCCAAACCCACCCCGGTGATTCGTTGACCAGGATAGCGTATGGCTGATGGGAAGCTTAAATCCGCAAGGGCTGTTGCCATTGAGGTGCTGAACCGGTGTGACCCGAAGAGTAATTACGCCGGGTCGATACTGGACAGGGTGCTGCACGAAACCAGCCAGAGGCAGCGGGCGACCGACCTTGTCTTCGGGACGCTGAGAAATCGCGGGGCCATTGATGCGGTGATCAGTGCGTTCAGCGGCCGGCCCGTCGAGCGCATTCAGGGCAGGCTGCTCAACATCATCCGCATCGGGGCCTATGAGCTTCTCTATTCTCCAGCGACCGAGGCGTATGCCATCGTCAGCGAGGCGGTCGAGAGCACCAAAACCATTGCGGGCCAAAAGCAAACCGGCTTCGTGAACGCGGTTCTGCGACAAATTTCGCGGCGCGTGAGTAACCGGCAGGCTCCATTGACTCGGGCTAACGCCGAGCGCACTGTGCCGCAGACGCCTTCGACGGGCTGTGAATTCGATGCCGGTTTTTTGCCCACTTCTGCCGCCGAATATCTGAGCACTGCTTTCTCGCTGCCCGAATGGCTCGTGACAGACTGGCTCGACGAATTCGGCGAAGAATCCACCCGGCGGATTTGCTTCGCGTCCAATCGCAGGCCGAGCATTTACATCAGACCGAACGGACTCAGAACGACGGCGGCGGCTCTGGTAGAAAAGCTCCGGCAGGCGGGCATCGTTTCGGAGACAAACGCCGACGATTCGATGATTCGCATCGCAAGTCCGCGCGAGCTGGTTCAGCTTCCCGGCTTTGCCGAGGGCGAATTCACCGTTCAGGATATCACCGCTTCGGGTGCGGTTAAGCTGCTGGACCCGCAGCCGGGCTGGACAATACTCGACCTGTGCGCAGCGCCCGGGACCAAGACGACCCAACTGGCCGAGGCGACAGGCGACTCGGCGACGATCGTCGCCACCGACATCGACAGCCGCCGGCTGGAGATGGTTAAAGAAAATATCGCCCGCCTGGGCATAAAGAGCGTCAGAATTGTCCCGTACGAGAACCTGCAAAGCATCGCAACTGAGGTTGGTCTTTTCGACGCAGTTCTTCTCGATGTTCCCTGCTCGAATACGGGTGTTCTGGCCAAGCGCGTCGAGGCCCGCTATCGCGTAAGCCCGGAGTCGATACGCGCGCTGACCAAAATTCAAGCCGAGCTGTTTGGCACGGCGGCACTCATGCTCAAATCCGGCGGCAAGATCTGCTACAGCACCTGCAGTATCCAAAGGTGCGAGAACACCGAGCTTGTGCGAGGTTTCCTGAAAGCCAGTCTCGCCTTCGAGCTGGAGTCGGAAGAGCTGACACTTCCTTGCGCCGAGGGTCTGGACCACGACGGCGGATACGTCGCAATCCTGATCCGGCACGATACTGGCAGCTAAATAGCGACAACCGTAAATCACAGACCTCTCGCAGCGCAGTTTGTTGGGTCATAAATGGCGTGCCCCGTACCGACCTGCTTTGCTGATACCCACTTGCCTTTCCCTCCACCTTATGCTATGTTTGACACTCGAAGGAGCAAAAAGGGACTGCGGGAGTAATATGCGAACTGTGCGTAAAGACTCAACCGGTTGTGCGAAATTACCTGGTGCAAATCGCACCGCAAGAAAGACTTGTCTGGACACGAGAATGAGTACGATGCCCCCGGAATCAGCTAGTTTTCTGCTAATATTGTGAGGTTCTACCATGCATTCAAGAGGCGCATTAGTTGGGTTGGCAATCGGCATAGCTGTTACTTTCCCAGCAATCCAAGTGGCAATTGTTTCTAGTGGCGTCGGACATGGAGACTATGTCTATACGCGTCTCTTGTTTCCTTACTCAATGCTCTTGACGTTATCGGATGAACGCATCATTCACTTGCTCCTAATCGCCTTAGCTCTAATTCAGTTCCCATGTTATGGCGCAATTATCGGTTTCGGTCTTTCTCGCTCCAAAAACAAATGGCTAATACCTTTGGTGCTGGCCTTGATCCATCTTGCATTTGTAGTTGCTTGTTTCTCTGGGTTGCTGCCAGATCTCTCATGATTAGGCGCATTAGCATGCGACGTGCAACATGGTGTATTTTGACCGTCACGAGCCAGGCGGCAGCAGTATACTCACATCAGTTTTGTGCGAACGTTAGCCCCGGGTGCGTGGAATCTGTCGCTCTTCGGACCGCGCGATGCCGTTTTGGAATCTCAAATGTGCATCGAGGCACAGTTCGCATAGCCGCTAATCCCATTTCGGGCCTTCGGCGTCGATTTGGGCGTGGAGTTTGGACAGGATATTCCTCATTGCCACAAGGCGTTCGGGTTCTTTTGCCGCGAGATTGTTTTTCTCGGCGACATCCGTCAAGAAAAAGCCTTACTCTTTCTGGTGCAAATTGTTATATTACAGTGAATTAAGGTTTTTTGCAAATGGGCGAAAATTCACCGGTAACCACCTGCATGCTGGGTCCAATTTACCGGTAGTGAGAAGTTGAAAGAGTCTTTGATGAGTAAGTTTCTGGAGCAAATCAGCAGTCCCGCCGATCTCAAGAG
>DATKWR010000375.1:0-4219 GCA_035529475.1 Sedimentisphaerales bacterium
AAGGTCGCGAAAGAATGCGGATTCGAGGGAATCGAGTTGAACTCCCCGATAGCAGACCTCAACGCTGCGGCTCAGCTCGGCAAGCTAGCTAAAGAGGCAGGGGTTCCTGTTCACTCGATTGTTTATGGCGGATGGGGCGCACCCTTCTCTGATCCGGATCCGAAGGTGATAGATAAAGGACTGGCCGGCATGGAGACGGCACTGCGAAGCGCCAAGGCGCTCGGTGCCGACACCGTGCTGCTGGTTCCTGCGGTCCTCAACGAAGACGTGGGTTATGGCCAGGCCTACAAACGCTCACAAGAGCACATCCGCAAGCTGTTGCCCCTCGCGGAGGAGCTCAAGGTAATCATCGCGGTCGAGAACGTATGGAACAAGTTCCTGCTGAGCCCGCTGGAATTCGCTCGATACGTCGATGAGTTCGAGAGTCCCTGGCTCAAGGCCTATTTCGATGTTGGCAACGTCATTCTCTTCGGCTACGCCCAGGACTGGATCCGCACACTGGGCAAACGCATCGTCAAGATTCATCTGAAGGATTTCAAGCGCAAAGGCTACGAATGGACGAACCTGCTCGAAGGCGATGTCAACTGGAAGCAGGTCAGGCTCGCGCTTGACGAAGTCGGGTACGATGGATTCCTCACGCCCGAGCTGAAGGGCGGCGACGAGGCTTACCTGGCGGATCTGTCCAAGCGCATCGACAAGATTCTCGCGATGTGACGAGTTCGCGCTCGCTGGAAGGCCGCCGCTGACAGAATTCACCCGAAGAAGCCATGTGGCCAAACCACGACCGGACCGAATCTGGCCCGGTGGCCTATGCGCGCCCCTCTTTTCCCCGCCCAAAAACGCCGATTTTTGCTTTTTTCGGCAACTTTTTTCAATCGGAGTGCCATAGGGTTGTCACTGGCGGAAAAATTTTCTTCCACATCGCTGCGCGGGGTCCTATTTTCTAATTGTTATGCGAGAAGGTCCTCAGCCTAAGAGAGAGCTGCGAGAGGAAAGAAGTAAGGGTCGCAGCACCCTTGAACCGGTGGCCGAGCACTGCCATCCGGCGTAAAGCAGCAGGGTTCCCACGCACAAACCCGAAGTGTGAGGGAACCCTTGCTGTTGCGCAGTACGAATCTACCGCCTGCCTGCTCAACTCATGGAGACTTCAGCGCTTGGCGGTTCATCCTTTGACTTTGACCTTCACGGCCTTCGCCGTGGCAGCTTTGGGCAGTGTGATCGATAGCACGCCGTCCTTGCATACTGCATCGATCTTGTTGGCGTCCACATCGGTCGGCAGATTCAGCTCTCGCCTGAAGCTGCCGTAGGTGCTCTCCATGTGGTAATAGCCTTTCTCCCTCTTCTCTTCCTCCAGTTTCTTCTCTCCGCTAATGGTCAACGTATTGCCGTGAACGGAGATATCAATGTCCTCGGCCTTGCACCCGGGAACCTCAGCTCTTATGACGATAGCCTCGTCTTCCTCGGCGACGTCAATTGCCGGCCATGCCTTGTATCCGGCGAACGGCCTTTCCAGCCCTCTGAAGAAACTGTCGAACAGATCGTCCATTTCGGTGTGGAGCCTTGCCAAGCCATTTCTGCCTCTCTTGTCGAACGGTACCAGTGCCATAGTAACACCTCCAATCTTAATTTATCAATTTGACACTCTACTTTTCGTTCCAATCACTTATCTCACGAGAAGCATTACGCAAACTCCGTGCCAAATTGCCGATCCCTCCAAAGGCCTTAAGAACCGCAGAAAACAGCCACTTTAGCCGCTTTCGGCGACGGAGACGGTCTGTCAATTTGGCACTTTTTCTGTCAACTTGATATGACAGTTGAGACCGTCGAACAAATCCTATAGACTAAGCGTATCTATAATTTCTGTTGCGCAAGACGAAGGGGTAGAAGACAAAATGGCCGAAAGCAAAATCAACCTTAAACTTGATGCGCTGGACGCTCGAGTGCGCGAGCCTGTGAGCGCCTTCGCCGAGGAGTTCATATCTGCTCTTGGCGACAACCTGCTGAGCATCACAGTAGTCGGAAGCAGCCTGACCGGGGATTTCAGACCAGGACACAGTGACATCAACACCGTGCTGGTCCTGCGTGAACAGACCGTCGCGGCGCTCAACGCGACGGCCTCGCTGGCCAGGCCCATGAGCAAGAAGAAGCTATCGCCGCCTTTGCTGATGACCAGCTCGTATATCGAGCGCTCGCGCGACGTCTTCGGCGTTGAGCTGCTGGACTTTCAACTGACTCACCAGACGATCTTAGGTGATGATCCTTTTGCGCCTCTGAAGTTCGAGAAGAAGGACGTTCGCCTTCAGTGCGAAAGGGAGCTCAAGGCGATGCTCATCAGGTTAAGGCAAGGCTACATTGCTTCGGCGGCCAACAGGAAACTGGTGCGCGACATCCTGATCTCGACGGCCAAGGGTCTGGCCCCGTTTCTGCGGGCCATGCTGTGGCTCAGGGACATCGAGCGGCCCCGCCTGACCGAGCCGACGTTCAACAAAGCCGCTGCGGAATTTTCAATCAGTCTGGATGCTCTGACAACTGCGGGAAGATGGCGGCACGAAAAAATCCGTCTGGGCGAAGCCGAAATGGAAAACGCCTTTTTATCAGTCTATTCGACGGTCGAGCAGCTTGCAGATGCTGTTGACAGATTTGAGGTTTAGTTGTGCGCCGATACTTAGCCAATCTTGCTCTGACACTGCTGATCCTGTCAGCCGCGACCACGGCCAGCTATGCTCAAGCCAACTTGCCGATGCCGAAGCACTACGTTGAGGATTATGCCGACGTCATCAATGCCTCCGACGAGCATTCGCTCAACGGCATCCTCCAGGAGCTGGAACAGAAAACGGGCGCCCAGTATATCGTTCTGACCGTGCAAACGACCGGTGGGCTGCCCATCGAGCAGTTCTCCATTGAATTAGCCGAGGAATGGAAGCTGGGCCAGAAGGGTAAGGACAATGGAATGCTCTTTGTCCTGGCGAAAAACGACCGCAAATGGCGATTCGAGGTCGGCTACGGATTAGAAGGCTATGTGACCGACCAATACTGCGGCCGCATCGGCAGGAACGTCCTCGTGCCATACCTGCAGAAGGACGACTACAGCCAGGGAATCTACCAGGCCAACCTGCAAATTGTCCGGACAATCGCGCAAGAAGCAGGCGTCACGCTGACCGGCATGCCCAGGATCAATCCGGTCCCGGTAAGAAATCCGAGCAGGGGCGTGCCCTGCTGTGGTGCGCTGCCATTGCTGTTCTTGCTGTTGCTTATCTTTGGCGGGCTTGGCAGGGGGATGGGGTGGTGGTTCTTTCTGCCCTTTATTCTGGGTGGATTTGGCGGCCACGGCGGCTACGGCAGGTCCGGCTCGTTCGGAGGAGGAAGCTTCGGGGGCAGCTTCGGCGGATTCGGCGGAGGCATGGGCGGCGGGTTCGGCGGTGGCGGAGCAAGCGGAGGATGGTAGGCGTAAGTATCGATTTCAGAATTCAGAACCATTAGATGCGAAGGGAATACGAAAATGAGAAATCTCGGAAAAGCATGGGTCGTTCTGGTGGCGGTACTGGTGGTCTTGCTGCTGGTCGGCTTAGTCGCATTCCAGTGGTACGTCAGCGGTTATAACAAGGCCGTCAATCTTAAACAGGGCACCGAGAAGGCGTGGGCCGATATCGACGCCGCATTGCAGCGAAGGCTTGATCTCGTGCCCAATCTCGTGAACACGGTCAAAGGCTATGCCGAGCACGAAAAAGAGCTCTTCGAGAGCATCGCCAAGTCCAGGGAGAGATATTTCCAGGCCGGCGACAGGGCAGGAAAGATCGAAGCCTCCAACGAGATGACGGGATTCCTGTCGAGGCTGTTAATGCTCCAGGAGCAATACCCCCAGCTCAAGGCCAATGAGAACTTCCGGGACCTTCAGGTGGCGCTTGAAGGAACCGAGAACCGGATAAATGTCGCCCGCACACGATACAATGACGCGGCAATGCAGCTCAACTCCTACGCAAAACAATTTTTCGGCTCGTTCTTCTGCAAGAAAGCAGGCGTCGAGCCGGTCGCGTACTTCCAGGCCACCGAGCAGGCGAAAACAGAAGTGCCGAAAGTAGAGTTCTGAAAGCGGCCGCCGGATTGAGGAAAGCATGACAAACGAAACCGGCAAGAGCCCCAAAGAAAGCGCGGTCGAAACGCGGTATCTGATTATGCCTCACCAAGCCAATCCGCACGGCACCGCCTTCGGCGGAGTAAT
>DATKWR010000376.1:0-6479 GCA_035529475.1 Sedimentisphaerales bacterium
CGAAGGAGATGCCCCTGCTCATCCACCGCTCTTACCAGCAGAATGAGGTGGCGAAGTGGCGAATCGGTTGGGACGTGGTGGCCGGTCCGGTCGTTCGTGACGGTCACGGTGACGACGATATGCTCTGCCTGGCGTTCAGCCTTCACATCCATACGGACCGCGTTCTGCAGCAATTCTTCGTCCGCAGCGCCGGGCATGCGATGGCTGAAGATGGTTTGCGGATCGCGCATGACGCCGCCTTTGTCCTCGCGGGCGAAGTGATCGGCCCGACCGGCCGGCATGTGGCAATCCTGACAGGTCTTTCCGGTTGCCGGATTGCTGTATGGGCTTGCCAGCCACTCGCCGAACGAATTATAGACCACCGTGTCCCAGAAGACGCCGAAGTGACAGGGCGCGCAATAGCGGCTCTGCCTTTGAACAGGGGTATATGTATCTTCACCAGGCGCGACATCGTCAAATGGGCCGGCGAAGAACTGGTGTCCTTCAGGGGGCCGACGATACTCGAAGGACAGGACGCCCGGCATATTCATGAATGGCAACCCTGACGCCGCATCAAGACGGACGTCCCAGACCTTGTGGCAGAAATCACAAGCAGCACCCTCGGCGCCAACCCCGGCGACGGTGGTCGGGTCCGTGTTGTAAGCCGCATCAATAGAAGCCGCCGGCGTGTGGCACGCCGCACAATTGCCCGCCGTGTTTGGAAAATCGAGCTTATAGCCGGGGCCAAAGTAGGGTTTGTTCGGGTCGGGGCGCAGCGGGATACGGCCATAATCCCGCGTCTGAAAGTATCGCGTCAATGGGCTTTGGCGGCCTGCTATATCCGTCCCGTTGTACATGGTCAGGAAGCGCGGATTCTGCGCCGAGAGAGCATGGGCGTCGCCCGACCATTCAGTGAAAGGCAGGGCCGCTTGCGGGTCATTAGGGTCGGCGTGGCAATGCTCGCAGTTGCCGCCCTCGCCGGACCCGGCATATCCCGCGTTGGCAAAAGCGCTCAACCATGTATAGTCGGGATTGTCGCGGTCGCTGTGCTTCGTCAGGACGATCTCGACGGTTGCAGTACCGGGCACGTATCCCTTATCGCCTCCACCGATATAGTAGCCTCTCGCCCACGCGGTCAGAAGAACCGGCCCGTTCGGCTCCAGGCCGTCAAGCACAAAACGGCCGTCAGGGCCGGTAGTCGTGGCGTTCGCAGTTGCCTTAACTCGTACTGTCGCGCCGACTACAGGACCGTCGGCGTCATGGACCAGGCCCGTCACCGAGGCCGACTCGGCAGATTGCACGAGGGCGGCGATGACCAGCGCCAGAAAGACGCTCATGACGCTTGGCCTGATGTCGCGAGCTAAATGTGCCTGCCTGCGGTGCATCATTGGCCTCCGCTTGCCGATTCCGCGTCCGATGCCGAGGTCGGGGGCACGCCGTTGATATCCAGGCGGTACACGCCCTCGCCTTCGGTGGCGGCGTAGAGATGCAGCCCATCGCCGGAGATGGCCAGGCGGTTGACCGCCCGGGTCCGCAGGGACGTATTGATCTGGCGCCACGTCCTTCCGCCGTCGTCGGAGCGATAGACGCCGCTGAAATGGTCGCTTGCATACACCACCTGCGGATTCTGCGGGTCGAAGACGATGTCGCCGACGCGGGTCTCCAGCGGCATACCCTCCATCGAGAGCTGCCACGTGGTCCCGGCGTCGTCACTGCGGTACAGTCCCATGCCCTCGACGCCCACATAAACCACGTTGGAACTCGACGGATTTATCGCAACAGAAAGGGACGCCGCCGAGACAGACGCCACCACGTTCAACGCTCTCCAGGTGCGGCCACCGTCGGAGGTTTTGAGCAGACCGCTGTTACCCGTGGCGGCATACACCGTCAGCGGATCGCCGGGGTCAACGGCCAGGTCGATCACATTGGCCTGGGCGGACAGAGTATCATTCGCAGCCGTCCATGTCACGCCGCCATCGCGAGAAACGTACACTCCTGCCGCTGGCATCCGGTCGTCGAACACACCGGCTGAATAATATGCCGAGGAACCGGCGTAGATAGTCTTCGGGTCGGAGAGTGCGAAGACTATTGTACGCCACCCCATCCCTTCTGCAAGCCGCTCTTGTGTCATCATCCACGTCTGGCCGGCATTGCTGCTCTGCAGAATAACAGGATCCCAGTTGTTGCCAGCAAGCACATGTTGCGGGTTTGAAGGGTCCACCGCGACGGCATTCCACTCCAGATTGAAGGCCGGCGGTTTATTCAGTCCGGTCCACGAATTGCCGCCGTTGGTGCTTGAGAAGAAGCCGCTGCGTGCGGCGACGTAAACCGTCCCCGGATCAACCGGGTCAGCGGCAATTGCGCGAACTTGCGCACCGGTGTAACCATCGCTGGCGATGATCCAGGTCCGACCGCCGTCGGTGCTGAGGAAATTGCCTCCACCGTAGTTGTTAGCGAAGAGGCGATTGGGGTCGCGCGGATCGACCTGGAAGTCTATAGGAAAGCCGGCGCGAACACCCGGCGCCCCCCAGCCGTCGTTTCCTGCTGAGACCTTCTGCCACGTCTGGCCGCGGTCTTCGCTTCGATAGATGACGCCGGCACTGCCGGCATAGGCGATATTCGGATTCGCTGTTGAGAACTCGACGGCATTGATGTTCTCGTTGGGTATGACCTGCTGCCATGAGGCGCCGCCGTTGGTCGTCAGATAGACCCCTCCGCCGTCCGGATAGGCGTTGTTGCCGGTCCCGGCCAGAAGAATGTCGGGATTGTCAGGGTGCATGAACAGGGTGCCCACGTAGAAATTGCCCATGCCGTAATTGACCGGCTGCCAGTTTTGTCCGCCGTCGGTGGACTTGACGACGCCCTCGCCGCCGGGCTTGTTGGTGGTGTCGTCGGAGTTGGCCGCCTCCCGGTCGAAGATGCCGGTGGAAATATAGAGCACGTCCGGATTGTCAGGATCGATCCAGACGTAACGGGCAAGGTTGTTTCCTCGCCACACGGCGGTCCAGTTTTCACCGCCGTCAACGGTTTTGTACACCACGCCCTTAGTCTTGTCGAACTCCCGGCCTTGCTGCTCCTGAGCGCTCCAGGCGAAGCTGGCAAGTTCCGCGGCGGCGTAAACAATGTCGGAGGAACGCGGATCGACGGTGATGCCGCGGAAGGTGATGCCCTCGCGCTCGACGACGCCGTTGTCTTTCTCGACCCATGTCTGTCCGGCATCCGTCGATTTGAAAATGCCCCGCACATTCTGTGTGCCGATCCAGATGATATCATGGTTGTGCGGATCGATGGTCAGGCAAAAGACCGGGATGGCATCGCCGGACTCGCCCGTACGGGTCGTGATACCCTGGCTTGATGGATACCACGTCTGGCCGCCGTTCGGGCTGACAAAGACCCCCGCCCAGGCGTCGGTGACGTACATGACATCGGGATTGTCATGCCTCATGCGAACGTCATAACCGAGACCACCCAGCGGGCCGCCCGTGCGTACCCAGTTCAAAGAGGGGCTTGAAGGCCGTCCCAACACCCGAATGTCATCGATCTGCGCAACGCTGCCGTCCAGCGTTTCGAAGGCAAAGCTTCCTCCCTGCAAGGGATTGGGATCGGCGTATTGCCATTCAAGCTCGCCATCGACCGAGAACCGAAGCTGGGGCCCTTCTCCGGCAATCTCTATCTGGTGCCATCGACCGAGGTCGCGAAGCTCGACCGGGTGTTCCAGCAGATCTATAAAGGTCTCGGGCCAATACTGCTTTTTCAGATAGGACCCTTCCTGGTGAAACCCAATGAAGTAGCGTCCCGTGTCGTTCAGACGATAGACCAGATGGACGGTCCCTTGTTGAAGATTCAGGCGGAACTGCAAACGGAAGTCCTGCCACGGTCCAACGTGCGGCCATGCCCACTTATGACCTTGACCTGTGAGCATACCCTCGCCTACAAGCCACCCCGGTTCCAACTCCCAATCTTGAGCCTGCCCGTCTTCAAAGTCCTCTTCATAGAGGATTATCTCGGGGCTTTGGGCCCAGGCAGGATGGCGGCCGCTAATCGTTCCGAATGCGATGGCCAAAATGAGAAGTCTTTTCGCTGAATCCCCCAAGCTCTTCGTGCACTTTTTCATCTGGCTTCCCTCTTCTTGAGCAGACGAGGTCTGCACACTATCCCCCGGAACATCTTCGTATCTCCCCCCAACTCCATCCACCCTGCCGGGCGCTAATATCCCTTGATCAGGATGATGGCTCTATAGGCTGCCTGACGGACCTCTTTGTCGGAGTCTGTGGATTTTGCTTCCTCCAATGCGGCCACGACCTTCCTGTTTTCGGTCCTGCCGAATGACGTGGCGACTTGCCTGCGCAGTTCCGGATCCGGGTCGGACAGCAAGACGCTCTCAAGGGCCTTTCGGACCCCATCATCAGAAGAAAATCCCGCCAGGTCGCGAATAGCCTGGACGCGCCTTTCTTTGTCGCCGATTTTGAGCACCTTGAGAAGCTCGCTTTTTTTGCGCCTCAGCCTCTCCAGTTCTTCGGCAGTGTCGGCATCAGGCATCGCCCCGCCTGCTTTTGTCACTACCTTACTGCGAACTCTTACGGGCGGGTCGATTACTATTGGATGGTAGCCGCCTATCCAGATTCCCAGTCCTGACGAACTATGCCGCCCGCAATGGGGATACCGGCCATAGTAGGAATACGAGTGGTGATAGGGATACCAGCCGTGGTGGAAACCTGGATAGTGATAAACGAAAGGCGTGCCGATGCTTATGCCAAAACTGACTCTGGCCGCAGTGGTGCCCGGCAGAAGTGCCAGCAACAGCATCAACCCTCCCCCCACCAGACTTGCCATTGTCCCTTTCATCTTCATCGGACCCAAGGATCCAATTCCCAAAAACCAGTCAAATAATATTCTACCGCTTGACGGCGTTTTGTCAAGTAGGGACAGGTCCGCGTGCCTGCCCTCGGCAACCACGTGGAGTTGCCCCCTACGCATTCGCTTCGGCGTGCACTCGGGGCGAATGAACCACCTTGATTCCATACAACTGGCAAAATGCCTCGACGTCGCGCCGATGATTGCCGTAGAAGACGACCTGGTGGAATCCCAGAACGTCGCGGCTGTCTTCGACGTCGTCCATGCAGATCTCGACACTCGTGCGGCATCCGCCGGCCGGGGGCGTATCGACGTTGCCGACAACCGTGCCGGTGTCGAGATAGAGCGCATCGGGCTTGAAAAACTGCACGAGCGTCACCGGCTGCCCGACGGGCCAGAGGACCTGCGGCGAGACGCCCAAGCTCGACTCGGAGTGGCTGCGCAGAATATACGGCGCGTGCTCCTTCTGCCGGTCGAGGCCGTAAATCCGCGTGCCGCTGACGCAATGGGCCGCGATCAGCACGTTCTTGACGGTCTCAGGCACGGGATCGTTCATGAATCCCGGCTTGTCGAACAGGTAGCTGCTCAGCATCAGGGACACCGCCGGTCCGACCGCCGCCTCACAGCCGTACGTCACCCCGTGATCCTGGAAGATCGAAGCCCCCATGCAGGGCGGGGTCGGTACTTTCTTCTGCGTGACCATGCCCAGGCAGTCGGTCGTCAGGGCGTTGCAGCCTTCGTTCTTGAGCAGTTGTTTGGCTGCGATGTACGACCTCGCGGCGTTCAAGCCGTCCTGTTTTGTCGGCTCCACCACTTTCCTGGCCTCGCGGAACCGCTGGTGTGCGACCCACTCGGCCTCCTCGCTGACCGGCGTCAGATTGAACATCTCCTCGAAAGTCGCGCGCGGGACATACTGGAGGCTCACGAAACCGAATTTATCCTCCTTCCGCTCGTTGCCGCGCACGACCAGCATCCTCGTAGCCTCGAGCTGCCGCTTGGCGCGGATCATTCGCAGGGCCTGCTCGATGGCCGGCGTTTCCAGCGACGAGATGACGTGCACACCGGGCTTGGAGGCGAGACTATTCACGTGACCCGTGAAGGCGGTGCCGACCGGCGAAAAGACAATCGTAGGCACGCCGGCTTTGGCGATCTCGCCCGCCATGGACCAGCTCTGCAGGTGCTGGAGCGTGACGATAACGGCATCGGGTTTCTCGGCCTGCACCTTCTGAACAAACGCCGCGACGGCGGCATTGTCTTCAAGCGGCTGTTCCTCCTGGACGATCTCGACCCCGACACGCCCGGCGGCGTCCGCAATCGCCCGGGTGTATCTGGCCCGCTCGCCCTCGACATCGTACGAGGTGCCCGGCCAGCCGAGCCAGTAAGGTGGCTTCTGACGTGCCACAACGCTGGCCACCCGGACGTTCGGCCGCGGCCGGAACGATGCCAGGTCAATCGCCTCGTGCGACTTCGGCGCCGTGTGGAGGCTTTCAAGGCTTGCGCATCCTGCTGCCAGTCCCGCGGTGCACGCTGTCAGAGCGCTCAGGAACGAGCGCCTGGACATCGAGCAGCAGGTGCACAAATGGCTGTGAACACCGGAGCTTTCACTGCATCTGAATTGGCTGTTGTTCGACATGGTCTTCTCCTAA
>DATKWR010000377.1:0-9895 GCA_035529475.1 Sedimentisphaerales bacterium
CTTCTCAGTCTGCTGTCAGCCCGAGCATTACCTCTGAGTCTCAAGAAGCAAAAGAAAGCAGAATAAAGGCCCAGATTCAGGCGTTATTGCAGAATTCAGGTGAGAATGTTGATGATGACCCGATGCTTAATCTCGCCGGACCCATAACGCATATGTTAGTAGATGAAGTCGAATTTGAGAGATTAGAGAGACTGGCTATAGAAGGACGCCTCAACTTCGTCAGGGTCACCGAAAAAGACATGACCACAGTTTATGGGTTAGCCCAAGAGCTGAATGCGGTAATAAAAGGTCGCAGTTACGTCAATGCCTTTACCTTCATCGCCGAAGACGAAGATGGGCTGCCGGTTTATACCGTAATCATCAACGAAAGGGAATTTCAGAAACCGCCTGTGGAGTTATGGGTTACCTTAATCCATGAAGTATTCGGCCGCGTGTTAAATGTGGAGATGTCCGGTAGGCTCGGGAATCTCGCAGCAGAAGAAGCCAGGGCATATGAGACAGAGGCACAGGTTTTGGATCGTGTTATCAGCAATCAAGATGCAGTCGGTCAGGCCGTGCAACAGGCATGGTTAAGCAGGGAAGATTATGAGTTACTGCTGCATACTTTGAACATCCCAACCTTAAAGGATAAGAAAAATGAGGCTAAACAGCAGGCAGAATATTACCAGAAGCAGGCTGATGCAGATTCGATTACCACTGGCCCCGGATTAGACTATAAGTCGAGACGCAACGCTCCAGCGCTCCAGCGCTCCAGCACCCCAGTCCAAGTTAAGTCCGAAAAGCAGGCAGGTCCCCATTCCGGGGACACTTTACTTATTTCGAAAGGCAATCGAGAAACGCGGGGAAACCATACATATTTCTCTGTTGAGCTTATGTCGCCGAGGGTGCGATGAATCGCACCAATGATTAACAGGATAGAACCATGCCGGACTATAAACGATGGTTTCGTGCCGGCGGGACATATTTCTTTACCGTCGTGACATACAGCCGGCGAAAATATTTCACGACTCCCATGTCTTGAGGCCATTTCTCATTCCGTTGGAGAATGAATCGACATAATCAGAACGGTGCGAAATATCGCACTCTACGTGTCTTCACAAAGGCTCGCTCGTCTGTAATTTGACATAGGGCCGTTGGAAACATTTCCCCAGCGTGTGCAACAAGTTGCACACCCTACAATTTTGTTCCTCTGTGTCCTCGGTGTTCTCTGTGGCTAATTGTCTCTTTTTTTGAAATTTCACTGGACAGCGAACTTGGTATCGGGTACAATATGTATATAACTAATTGTATATCGTATATCGTATATCGAAGATCGCCAACAGCCAGTGGCACACAATCAATTCAGAAAGGGGAATTTCTCATGACGACCGACGCTCAAATCAATGCCAATCGCGAAAACGCCCAGAAATCCACGGGGCCTGTGACGGCCGAGGGCAAGGCCGTGGTTTCGCAGAATGCCCTCAAGCATGGCCTGTTCGCGGTGCAGGATGTCTTAACCACTGAGAACCAGGCCGAGTTCGACCTTCTGCGCGAGCAGATGCTGGCCCAATTAGCCCCGGGCGGGGCGGTCGAATCCATGCTCGCCCATCGGGCCATCAGCCTGTCATGGCGGCTGCGACGCGCTGAAACCATGCAGGCCCAAGTGACGCAGGACATGGTCGAATCTCATATCATCCACGAGCAGGTGAATTTGGGCCGCCGGACGCCGAAAGAACCTCGCGAGGTGCCCGAGTATTTGGCTATCGGGCGTGTCGCCAAGCGGGATTGGGGCGGCGAAAGGCTGATTGAGCGGCTGTTCGAGTACGAACGGCGGATCGAGAAGAGCCTGTACAAGACCATGGCTGAGCTTCGGGCCATGCAACTGATGCGGCAGATGAGCGCCGTCGCTGAGACGCAGCGCCCTGCCCAGCCGGCGAAAGAGACAAATTCTGAAAAACAAAGCCAATTCCAGCAGTGGCCGGACACATACGGAATAGACCCAAAGGAGCTAATCGCTTTCGCTAAAAAGACTTATGGCCGCACGCACCCCGAAATGGTTGAGGCGTTGCTGAAGCGTTGGAAGACCACGCCGGCCGGGCCAAAGGCCATTTGCGGCCCTCAAACCCAAAGGAACGGCAGAAAAACGGGGGCTCCCCTTAGCCTCATGAAGCTCTGAGCTGCCGGACAGGTCGCGCCGTTCGACCAAAAAGGCTGGTTTTGAGGGGGATAGGATGGGCGGAGAACAGCCGCCGGCAGGAGGGATCCAGCCCGATTGAGCAAAAAATGACAATTTTTTTGTTGCGTTCGGGGCAAAATGGCGATAGAATTAATTGTTTCGCTATTATAGACGCTAAGAACCTCTAACTCCTCTGTAATCTGCGGAAAGTACTGAAAGATTGTTAGTGGCGACGCTCCACTTTAGGAGAAACGTGCAGCCAGAGTTGGAGGAAAGAGCCCCTTGAAGTGCGGGGCACGAATGTAATTTGTTTTTGTGAACGACGGTATTGAGAAAACATGGAGAAGATTAGCAGAATTCGCAACATCGGTATTTCAGCCCACATCGACTCGGGCAAAACGACACTGAGCGAACGGATTTTGTACTACGCCGGGCGCATTCACCGTATGCAGGAAGTCCACTCCGGCGAGGGCGGCGCCACGATGGACTACATGGAACTCGAGCGTGAGCGAGGCATCACGATCACCGCCGCCGCTACGCAGGTCAACTGGAACGGCAAGAGTATCAACCTGATCGATACTCCGGGCCACGTGGATTTCACCGTGGAGGTGGAGCGATCATTGCGCGTGCTGGACGGGGCCATTATGGTTCTCTGCGCCGTGGGCGGCGTCCAGAGCCAGTCGGTCACGGTCGATCAGCAGATGAAACGTTACCGGGTGCCGCGTATCGCTTTTGTCAATAAGATGGACCGGGTCGGCGCCGATTTGGAGAGGGTCCGCAAGGAGCTGACGGACAAGCTCGGCCTGAAGGTGGTGCCTCTTCAGGTCAGCATGGGCGCAGGTGAAAACTTTCGGGGCGTTATCGACCTTATCGCAATGAAGGCGATCACTTTCGGGGGCGATTGCGGCGAACAAGTCGTTCGCGGGCCTATCGCTTCTGAATATATGGATTTGGCGGTGCGGGCGCGCGAGCAGATGCTCGATGCCCTGAGCATGTTCAACGACGAGATGACCGAGCGGCTGCTGAACGAACAACCCGTGGATCAGGAGATGATCCGCGGGACCATTCGCGAGGCGACCATCAACCGCGATATCGTGCCGCTGATGATGGGATCGGCGTTCAAAAACAAAGGCGTCCAGCCTCTGTTGGACGCGGTCTGCGATTTCCTCCCCAGCCCTCTGGACCGCGCCAGCTTCGCGCGCGACCACGACAACGCGGGCACGGAGATACCGCTGGCGGCCGATCCCGATGGGCCGCTGGTAGCCATGGTCTTCAAGCTCGTGGATGAATCGTTCGGGCAGTTGAGCTACGTTCGCGTCTATCAGGGCACCATCGTCAAGGGCCGGCAATATCGCAACGCGCGTACGAACCGGATGCAGCGCGTCGGCCGGATCGTCCGGATGCACGCAAACGACCGTCAGGACGTTGCCGACGCGGGCCCCGGCGATATCGTCGCCCTGCTGGCCGCCGATTGTGCCAGCGGAGACACGCTCTGCGGCGACGGCATCAACTATTCGCTGGAGAGCATTTTCGTGGCCGACCCGGTGATCAGCCTGTCAATCACGCCGGCCGGCTCCGCCGATCAGGAACGCATGGCCAAAGCCCTGAGCCGGTTCATGAAAGAAGATCCCACCTTCCGCGTCACGACCGATCCGAAAACGGGCCAGACGATTATCGCAGGCATGGGAGAGCTGCACCTGGACATCTACGTCGAACGGATCCGGCGGGAATTCAAGGCGGACGTGACGGTTGGGATTCCAAAAGTCAGCTATCGAGAGGCCCCGACGGTCGAGGCCGAATTCAACTACCGTCACAAGAAGCAAACCGGCGGCTCGGGGCAATTCGCCCACGTGGTCGGCCGATTGATTCCGCTGCCCCGGGACGGCGAAGTCTCGTATGAATTCGAGGACAATATTACCTCCGGGCGAATCCCGGGCGAATACATCCCGGCGGTGAACAAGGGATTTCAAGCCGCCATGAAGAAAGGCCCGCTGGCCGGATTCGAGATTGTCGGCTGTAAAATGTGCCTGGACGACGGCTCGTACCACCCGGTGGACTCCAGCGAGATGGCCTTCCGCATCGCGGGCAGGGACGCCTTTATTGAGGCCTTCAAGCGGTCCCGGCCCTGCCTGCTGGAGCCGATCATGGCTGTGGAGATTGAAATGCCCAACGAATATCAGGGATCCATTGTCGGCGACCTGAACTCTCGGCGAGGCATCATCCTCGGCACGGAAGCCCGTGCCAACTATACCGTTGCGCGGGCCGAGGTCCCCCTGGCCAGCATGTTTGGCTACGCTACGGTGATTCGCGGGCTGAGCAAAGGAGCCGCGACGTTCTCGATGGAAATGTCCCGATACGCCAGGGTTCCGGTCAAGATCGGCGAAGCTATCCTCGATGAACATCGCCAGCAACAGCAACAGGCCGTCGGCAAGTAACTCCGCCCCGGGCCTGTTGAGCGGCCGCTGAGAACCCGGCAGGTGTCGCCGAGAGTCCCGTCCGGGTCCGAAGCGACATGAGCTTCTACGGCTGGAAGTGTTCCGTCTCTTTGAGCGATTCCGGACTGTTGGAGACAGTCAGAGCCGTGTCGATCAAAGCGATATGAGAATAACCCTGCGGGAAGTTGCCCAGAAGCCGCTTCGAGGCGAAGTCTATGTCCTCGCTGAAAAGACCGACGTGATTGCTATATTGCAGGACGCGATCGAACATCTCCACCGCCTGCTTCTCCCGCCCGATCAGGTACAGGCTCTTGATCATCCAGAACGTGCATATTGTGAAGGAAGATTCCGGCACGCCGAAATCGTCCGGGGTCCTGTAGCGATACATCAATCCATCTTTGCACAGGGCATTGAAGGTCTGCAATACCGTATTGACATATACTGGATCTTTGTGTGACAGGAAACCATACTGCTGCGCCAGCAAGTTGGCCGCGTCCATCGACGTGCCGCGATAAAACTGGGTCAAGGTTCCTGTGGCGGGATCACAGCCTTTCGTGAGGATGTCGGCCCTCATTTCATCACGCGAGAGGGTAAAGCTCTCGGCGTCGTTCTTCTTGCCGAAGAAGTGGGCAATTCGGGCCGCCCGGTCCATGCCCACCCAGCAGAGAATCTTGGAGAACGTAAAATGTTTCTGCTCCGTTCTGAATTCCCAAATGCTGGAATCGAGCTTCTTCCAGTTGTTCCGTATGTGACGTGCGAGCGTTCTAACCACCGTCCAGACGTCGTCTTTGTTGTTCAGGGAGTGACGGAAGATCATCAAGCTGTCATAAATCGCGTCCAGCAGCACGCCGTAGATGTCATTCTGCTTCTGCTTGACGGCGGCGTTGCCGATACGCACGGGCCTGGAATCTGCGTAACCCGCGAGCCAGGGCAGCTCTTTCTCCGTCAGGCGGCGGCGGTGGTCGATGGGATACACGATTTGGATATTCTCGTCCTTGTAAGGCACGATATCCAGTATGAACTGCAGGAAGCGTTTGGCGACGTTGAAATGCCCCAGCCTCGCCAGCGTCGTAAGGGTCATGGAGGCGTCCCGAATCCAGCAGTATCTGTAGTCCCAGTTTCGTATGCCGCCAAGGGTTTCCGGCAGGCTGGTTGTCACCGCGGCGAGAATGGCTCCGGTCTTCTGATACGTCAGAAGTTTCAGAACCAGCGAGCTTCGCTCGACTTCTTTCTGATAGTGGGTGAACACCTTGGTTTTGGCCACCCATCCCAGCCAATACACTTTCGTGCGCTCGAATTCCAATCGGATCCAATCGAGGTCCGGGCGGAAGAGTTTTTGATTGTAGCTGAGCAAAAGAAAACAATCCCGCTCAATCGTGAGGGGGTTGGCGCCTATCACCTTCTCAAACGGCAAATCGGTGTATAGATAAACGGATTCGTATTGTCCCGTGACGGTCAGATGCTTGATGAACTCATCCGTGGTCTCAACTCGGGTCGGATGCTGCGCGTAAGCCGGACGCGGCTGATAGTGAATCCGGATTCTGGGTTTGCCCGAGAGATGTCGTATGTAGCGAACGATATCAGGCGGGCAGTGGTACAGCCCATCGTCTGTCTTATAACGAGGCATGAAATCAATCAGCTCGAAGGCATGTTCGGCGCATGAGTACTTCGTAACGAGAATGTTTGTCTTTCCGAGATATTCCTGCCGAATCTGATATTTGCCCAGCGGTTCGACGGCAAAGCGACCGCCGTTCCGCTCGTCCAGAATCCTTGCGAACACGGACGTCGAATCGAAGTTGGGCAGACAGCACCAGTCGATGCTGCCGGACTGGTCAATCAGTGCCGCACTCTTGCAGTTCCCGATGATTCCATAATTCAGATTTGCAGCGGACATCTCCCAATACCCTATCACATTCGCCGGCCTGTGTAAACGTTGAAGATTGCCAAGACGCATGGTTTTCTCCAAAGGTCGCGAGGAACAGGTGGCATGTGCAAGCTCGGGCAACGCTTCTCAACAATGAGATGCGGGGCCAAAACCAGAAGATTCTTGCGAAATCTTTGAAATAATTATGGTCGCTTTGCCCGTCTTTACGTATATATGCAGGTTAGAAACGTTGGCATCGCAACCGTGCCTCTGCCCTGATGCCGGGAGGCAGGCAAGTTTAGCATAAACGAGTTCGCGATTCGAGATTTGGATGTACAGCAAGTCGAGTAGATGGCATATCGCTCCCTCGCGTGGGTACAGCCCGCACCCCGGCCGCATGGTCTGGCTGGTCTGGATAGTCGTCTTTCCAACATTGCTGACCGGCCCGTGTAAGTCTGCATCGGCGGCGGACATTGGCGAGATCCAGGAACAATTCCAGACCGGCCGATACGCTCAGTGCCTTGAGTCCAGCAGGAAGGCCATCGAAGATGGCGCCTATTCGGTGGAGTGGCGAATCCTGATGATTGAATCGCAGATGGCACTCGGTCAATACGACGAGTCTGCAAACGACATGGACATTGCCCTGCTGAACTACCCGGTCAGCATGAGGCTGCTTGATCTGGGGCACCGGGCGTATTCGCATAACGGAGAGCCCGACCGGGCCGACGAAGCACTCAAAAGACTCGTCCGGGTGGGCACGGGGCGCGATCTGAGGTATATGAGTCCGGCAGACCTGGTCGCCCTGGGCAAAGCCCTGCTGCTGCTTGGGGAAGAGCCCCGCCTCGTGCTGGATCAGATTTTCAACCGCGCCCTCAAGAACGACCCGAACTGCCTCGATGCGTATCTAGCCGCCGGCGACTTGGCGCTGGCCAAGCAGGATTACGAGCTGGCCGCCAATCAGTATCGGGACGCCCTGAAGCGATTCGGCAAAGACCCGGATGTCCACTATGGATTGGCCCGGGCATTTTACCCCAACGACCGTCGCCTGATGGTCGAGTCGCTGGATGCGGCGCTTCACGTTAATCCTCACCACGCGCCATCGCTGATACTCATGGCCGAGCACTATATCGACTGCGAAGAGTATATCCACGCGGCCGACCTGCTCGATCGCGTCATCACCATCAACGCCTGGCGCCCCGAGGCATGGGCCTACCGCGCTGTTGTAGCGCATCTGGCCAACGAATCAGAGGCCGGCAAAAAATGCCGTGCCGCAGCGCTGAAGTACTGGCCGGAGAATCCGAACGTCGATTATCTGATCGGACGAAAGCTGTCGCAGAAGTACCGTTTCGCCGACGGGGCGGCTTACCAGCGGCAAGCCCTGAAATTCAATCCAGAGTATCTGCCGTCGAAAATTCAGTTGGCCCAGGACCTGCTTCGGCTCGGCGCCGAGCAAGGGGGCTGGACGCTGGCCGAGGAGGTCCACAAGCGGGACGCCTATAACATAGAAGCCTACAATCTCGTCAACCTCAGGGACAACGTGGCCAAGTTCAAGACGCTGCGCCCCGAAGGATTCGTTATTCGGATGGACGAACTCGAAGCGGGGGTCTATGGCGACGAGGTGGCGAAGCTCTTGCAGCAAGCCAAGTCGGAATTGTGCAAGAAGTACGGCCTGGACCTGAACCAGGCGGTTACCGTGGAACTCTTCGCCAACCAGCAGGATTTCGCCGTGCGGACGTTTGGCATGCCCGGCGGCGAAGGCTTTCTGGGCGTCTGCTTCGGCACCGTGATAACGGCAAACAGTCCTAAGATCGAGCGTCCCTCCAATTGGAAAGCCATGTTGTGGCACGAGTTCTGTCACGTGGTTACTCTCAACCTGACACACAATAAGATGCCCCGCTGGCTGAGCGAAGGGATGTCTGTCTATGAAGAATTGCAGCAGGATCCCACCTGGGGTCAGCAGATGACGCCGGAGTATCGCAGCATGATCCTCAGTGGGCAGTTGACCCCCATCAGCGAGTTGAGCGGCGCGTTCCTGAGTCCCGAAAGTCCGAAGCACCTGCAGTTCGCCTACTATGAATCGGCGCTCGTGGTCGAATTCATGGTGGAGCGGTTCGGCTTTGAATCCCTCAAGGCAATTCTCGCCGACCTGGCCGAGGGCGGAGACATCAATGAGGCCATCAGCAAACATACCGCACCGATGAGGCAGATCGAACGGCAGTTCGAGGCTTTTGCCCGAAAGCGCGCGCAGGACTTGGCCCCGGACATGGACTGGGAGGAACCCGGCAAGAAAGAGCTCGATTCAGCGAATCCTGATGCAGCGGTCCAGTGGCTCGACAAGCACCCCAACAACTATTGGATGCTGACTCTGTACGCCAAGGCCCTGGTGGCCGGCCGGCAGTGGCAGAAGGCCAAGGAACCGCTCAACAAGCTCATCGCCTTGTACCCTGAGTATGCGGGCGACGACAACGCCTATCGGCTCCTGGCCGAGGTCCATCGCAACCTTGGCGAGGCCAACGAGGAGCAGGAAGTCCTGGAGAAGCTGGCAGTGCTTTCTTCGAGTTCGGCCTACGCCTACGGCCGGCTCATCGAAATTGGGATGGAGAAGGAGGATTGGCAAGCCATCGGCAAGAACGGAGAGAAGTACCTGGCGGTCTATCCGATGCTGCCGCAACTGCACTGGCAGCTCGGCCGGGCCAATGAAGAACTCGGCGAGCAGGAACGCGCGGCTGAGTCGTACAAGCGATTGCTGCTACTGGATCCCGCGGACCCGGCCGATATCCATTACCGTCTGGCCCGATTGCTGGAGCACACAAACCCGGCCGAGGCAAAAAGGCACGTGCTACTGGCGCTGGCCGAGGCGCCCCGCTTCCGTGAGGCGCACCGTCTGTTATTGAGGATCGTCAGCGAGGCCCGGCAGGCATCCGAGCCGAAACCCGACGATCAGAGTAACCCCTTGCCGGTCACGGAGAATGACTTGTGAGACCATCAACCCGTTTCATCATAATACTGTGCGTCGCGGCATGTCTGGGGACAGCCGGGGTCTTCGCGCAGAGATACCGCGAGCGGGGATACTCCGAGCGAAGGGGCGTGCCCGACTGGACGCCCGACAAGAACTTCTCCCGCGACGTCTTTACGTTCGTGCGAATCCAGTATTCGTCAGGGTATGGCGGTCGCGGCTATGGCCGGGGCTATGGTCGCGGCGGCGGCGACTGGGCGACGGACTACCCCGACAGCGACCTCAATTTCTCGTTTCGCCTTCACCAACTGACGTCGATGGAAGTGGACCCGGACGGGGTGGTGCTCGAATTAACGGACCCGGAACTCTTCGACTATCCCTTCATCTACATGCTCGAACCCGGGCGGCTCGTTTTCGACGATGATGAGGTTAAGAACCTGCGCCGTTATCTGCTGAACGGCGGTTTTCTGATGGTCGATGATTTC
>DATKWR010000378.1:0-4109 GCA_035529475.1 Sedimentisphaerales bacterium
TCATTTGCCTTAGTACACCCTCGATGAATCCCGACTGTACCATCTATTGCGACAGCATCCTTTCGTCGTCTTCCGATGAATTTCTGACCAGCAGTACCCTCATTTGGGTATGCACGCCGGGTTTGAAGGGTCCAGGTTGCAATCGATAAGCCAGTTGGTCACCAGAATCTCAATGTCAGAAAAATCCACCCTGCAATCGTTATTCAAATCGCCGGCAAGCATGTACTCGCAATCCCTCCTTATGGCGAGACTGTGAGTGTCTCCAGCCGCTATCGCCACAAAACCCTTGCCCGCAGGTGGCGTAGCCTTACCAGAATGATTGTCCCCCCAGCCGACGATAGAACCGTCGGACTTTAGAGCGAGACTATGACCTCCGCCCGCGGCTATGGCCACAAAGTCGTTGCCAGCAGGAGGCGTGGCTTGACCACCAGAGTCCCGACCCCAGCCGACGATAGAGCCGTCGGACTTTAGCGCTAGACCAAATTGTCCGCCCGCGGCTATGGCCACAAAGTCGTGACCCGCAGGAGGCGTAGCCTGACCGACATTGTTCTGGCCCCAGCCGACGATAGAGCCGTCGGACTTCAGGGCGAGACCGTGAAATGATCCAGCGGCTATGGCCACAAAATCGTTGCCGTCCGGAGGCGTAGCTTGACCAAGATCGTTCGCACCCCAGCCGACGATGGAGCCATCGGATTTCAAGGCAAGACCGGACCCCCCCCCAGCGGCTATGGCCACGAAATCATTGCCGGTAGGAGGCAACCCATAAATAGCCGGGCCCCACTGGACGATGGAGCCATCGGATTTCAGGGCAAGACTGAAACCCTCTTGCGTCTGCTTCACAAACCGGCGCCCTCCGGCGGCAATGGCCACGAAGTCGTTGCCGTCAGGAGCTATAGCCTCACGCCCCCCCTAGCGCCCCAGCCGACGATGGAGCCATCGGACTTCAAAGCAAGACTATGACCCTCTCCAGCAGCTATGGCCACAAAATCGTTGCCGTCTGGGGGCGTAGCCTCACCGTCATTGTTACTACCCCAACCGACAATTGAACCTGCAAGGGCTGGCTGCAGTATCGCAAGACAGCAGATAATTGCTGATCCTGCCCTCGACGCCCCTGTTGAACATGCGAATCTCGTCATTTTGCGCTCCTCTCTTTCGCGCATGCACCCGATAATACACGCCATGGTGAACGAGAGGCATTCGCCGACCTTATTATTGTCTCCCTTCACACTACCGTACCAAATTCACCTAAGAAAGTCAACGAATTTCGAGACTATTATTGCGTCATTGCCGCGTATTGCGCGCACGGGATGAATTAACCAAGCCCGCAATGTTGGCGCAGTTTGAACAGAAACTCCGGTTTTTCGTTTGGCATTGGTCGTTCCAAATACTACATTTTTAGTAGAGGAAGACGAAAGAGACCGGCTGGGGGGGAACCCGCCGATAAAACAATGTTCCTTCGGGGAGAATCATCGTGAGCGGCTGGAGATCCAAACTTATTTTCCTGCTGATCGTCTATTTTGGCGGCTTTGCGACGGCCATCTACATGCTGGCCCCAGCGCCCAAGAACGCAAAGCCTCTTGCCCTCGGGTCACTGCTCCCTTCTCGCACGGGGCAGGCAGAACGGATCACAAGCGAGGAATTCGTCGAATCTTTCAACACCGGGATGCACAAAGCCTTCGCGTTCGGCAAGGTGGCCGCCCTGCACACGGCCAAGTTCATAAGGGAAAAGCTCAAGGAGATGCCTGAGACCCGCAAGCGGGCGCCGAATTAGCCCGGGCAGCTCTGCCTGAGCTGCTTGTTAAACGTCCGCAATTGGGTATCGATCGCGCTGAGCGCCCAGTCGATATAATGCAGCTTGTGGACCGGCTGGCGGTGCCCCTCGGTCATCAAGCCGGTTTGGACCATAGCAACGAATCGATCTATCGTCTGACGGCTGATTTCAGTGGGCTCAACCGCCCATTTCTTCAACTCTTCGTACTGCTCCCGCAGCCACGGGTCCTTTCGCATTTGCTCTACTGTCAGGTAGTCGCACGGATTGTACGCCAATTGCAGCCCCTTCAGACAGACGATCAACGGCTCGTAATTGACCCTCTTGTCCAGGCGGATAAATTTGTACTGCTGGACATGCGTGGTGGCCTGCGCCGGGGATTTGTTCGCGATGTCGTCGCCGCCCAGGTACCACCGCCGCTTGCTCGTCCGGGCGAAGACAAGCTCCTCACCAAGCTGAAACTGCTTGATCTCATCGTGTCCCATCCGCGAGACCCACAGCCGGCCCGTGTCTTTGCGCTCGGGGCCGCCGCCGAGCGCCAGCAGGCACTTGACGAAACCCAGCGGCAGGATCTTCTGCTTGTCGAGCTGTTTCTTTCGAAGCTGCAAGGACAGATGCAGGCTGTGCGGGCGCACGTCGTAGAAATCCGCGATCTCGTGGATCAACTGATTGAGCAGCCATGGATCGGACGCCGCCGGCCGGGACAGCTCGCCGGCGATGCTCAGCCTTCCCGGCGCCAGCTCCAGGAAGCCGCTGCGCCTGCCCTGGTCGGTGGCGCCCGTGTGGTCGTCCACGTAGCCGCCGAGCTTCCAGCACAGAATGTCCAGGTGAAAGTCGTAGAAGTATTTGAACCCGTCATACACCGAGTCGGACATCTTCTGGATATTCCTCTGCGGCTGGACGGCGGCCGCACCGAGATTGCTCAATTCCATTTCAAAGCCGAGTGGAACCAGCCCCGTCTGGAGGTTCGAGCGAATGTGGTTCAGGTGGCTTTCGGCTACGCGAGGGTCGAACATGCTCTTGGCCGCACGGACGGCGTACTTCACGTAGTCAATCAGGTCCCTCTTGCGGGACGGCATCGTCTGGAGACACTTGTTGACGATCAAATCGACCGATTCGCGGTTTCGGTTGATCATTCGCAGCGCCACAAGCAGGCTGACCGACCGGTTGAAAAATCTTTCGGACGTGCGCAGACGCTCGATCTCAAACCGGTAGTGAGACTGGACGTGCTCGTCGAGCTGGTTGAGCAGGACCTGCCTGACGACCATAGCGAGGTAGTTCCCGATAAATGGCTCGGCCTCGCGGTCGTCGTACAGGTGTTTGATGCTCGGCCGGGGGCGGTCCAGCTCGTGCTCGAGATAATAGTCGCTGACGGCATCCGTGCGATAGTGACTCATGACCAGGTCGCGCTCGGTGGTCGCCAGCAGCTCCCGGTCGGCTCGACGCTCCGATTCGGCATCGACCGTCCGGTCGCCCGGGCGAATGTGCCGCTTGATGAATTTCTCGATGCGTTTTCGCAGCCAAAGCTCGTGGATCAGGTTGACGTGGAACCTGTCGCCGAAGTGCTTTTTCATGGAGGCGTGAGAGACCAGGTAGGCCTGGGCCTCCACGGAACCGTGCGCCGTGTTGACTCGGATCGTTTGCCTTTCGTACCGCTTGCCTTCGTACCTGTCAATTTCGGCCATGGCCCTGGCGGGCACGTCATGGATCACCAGGCCTTCGATTCTCGACGACGGCGCCTTGATGGCGTAATAATAGACGTTGTCCGGGCTGACACTTCGATGGTGCGGGAGCAAAGCAGGCTCGGCGAAAAGGGTCTCGTTGTCGATCTTGGAGGCCTTTCTGGCAAAACGCAAGCCGCAGACCGACTCGAGAATCGAGCTGTCCCGCAGCGAACCATAAACAAATAGGTTGACCTTTCCTTCGCTCATACCTGTCAGTGCCCGCGGCGAATTTGACGACGCAGCTTGAACAGCTCCTTGAAAGCACGCAGAACAACGCGCGGGTTTGCGCCGGTTTGCACACCTGCCGTCCGCGGATAATGATGCACACCTTCTTGAGTAATACGGTACCCCTTCCGGGCCGCTCTGGCCAGGACCTCGGCGTCGATCAGGGCGCCGGTGCTCGATAGCTCAATCCGGTCGAAAATCTCCCTCTTGTACAGCTTGAACGCACAATCAATATCGCGGATTTTCAGGCCGAACAGCAGGCAAACCAGCTTCGTCCAGGCCCATGCGTTGACTTTGCGTATGAGAGGATCCCGGCGATTGAGCCGGTAGCAGCTCACAATGTCCCAACGCTCCATCAAGGGCAGCAAAGGCGGCATCTCATTCATATCGAA
>DATKWR010000379.1:0-6704 GCA_035529475.1 Sedimentisphaerales bacterium
TTTCCCCATTTTTCTACGCAGGAGCAGGGGATTAGGCCACAATCCCCTTATTTGTCACGTCGAGTCCGGCGAATATGGCCGCCGGATCGAGACGTCTGCCTGCGGACGATAATTGCTGTGCGTTCCAGGGTGGAAATCCTAAACACTAAGCCCTAAACTTGTCCTGAGCACAGTCGAATGGATCCTAAACGAGGAGGCCGCTTGGCGGAGGATCATTTTGAAAACACAAAGCCCCTTTTTCAGAAGCCAGAATGAATGTAACCTGCTTCCCGAAAAGGGATTATGATAGCACAGGTCGTCGCGGAGTCCAAAAACAAAGCCAATCCGAGCCAATTTCATCCCGCAGACGTGACAATCTGAGCATAATAGGCAATTTCCTTGCCCATGTGGGATTAGGATTGCGAATCGCCGAGGGCCAAGCTCGAGGGAAACTTGCACAAACGGCAAGGGACTATGCCCGCCGGACGACGGGTCCGCCTCCGGGCGAGGCGGGAAATCGCCGGCAAGACGGCTGGAAAGCCTGAACCAAGCTGGTTCCGATGCGGGACGAATGCAGTTTTCCCGCCGATTTTTGCATTTTTTTCTTGCAGTGAATCGCGACTTGTGTTAGGATAAAATTGGTCCTGACCAGCAAGGATCAGTGCATGTTTTTCAGCACGCATGTTCGCCAGGAAGGCGTGAAAGGAGTAGGTGTAGCAGGCAATTATATATGCTTTCGGCAGATCCTGCCCTGCCGGAGCACCGTGTTCGATGAGCGCAGAATGCTGGGCATCAGGCGAATACGGCGGGTGTTTTGTGGCCGGAAACAAAACCAAGACAGTGCAGAGTAGCCAGCTCTGCAAAAAGAAGAAGAAGAGAAGGAAAGGAAGGAGTAATCTCATGAGAAAGATCATTTTCCCCCTTGTGGTAGCCATGCTGGCTGCTCCCGCCTGGGCGACCGTCGCTATCACGGTGACGGACCTGGGCGATGGAAAAGCGGCCATCGACTACTCGGGGACCGAGCTGGCCAGGGCGTTTGCTCTGGACATCACGGTGGATGCCGGCACGATCGAGGCCATCAGCGACTTTGCGGTCGGCGACGACAACAACGGCTACGGCATCTTTCCCGCCAACTTCAGCCGGTACGTTACCGTGGACCCGCTGACCGGAGAGGTCATGGATTGGGCCATCGCGGGTTATACGCCCGTGGCCGACCCCAACGATCCGGGCGCACTGGGTGGTCTCGGAACGAGCGGAATCACGGTCGAGATGGCGTCGCTTTACGACACGAAGGCCCCTGCCATGCAGGGACGGCTTTGCGTGATCACGTGCAGCGAGCCGTGTAAAGTGACCGTCACCACAAACGCCACTCGCGGCAACGTGGTCCTGGAGAATGCGTCGCAAGCCACTGTCGATTTGGCCGGGGCAACGGACATTCCGGTCGGCGCCACCGGCGGCGGTTATACGGGCCCGCAGCCTGATGAGTGGATGGCCGTGGGCCAGCCCGAATGCTGGATCGCCAGCCTGAATCCAAGACAGTGCCGCGGGGACGCGGACGGCGCCGCCCAGGGTAAACAGCAATTCTGGGTATCCACCAATGACCTGGATATCCTGATTGCAGCCTGGAACAAAACGTTTGACCAGATCAGCGGGCAGAAAGTCGGCAGCGTTTCATTGATTTGTGCCGACTTCGACCATCTCTCGCAGGGAAAGAGCAAGTTTCGCGTTTCGACGAACGATCTGGACATCCTGATTGCGAACTGGCAGCTCGCCAACCAGCCGGCGCCGGATTGTCCGTAGCGGGCTCAAAGGTAGTGACTGGCGAATGTGAAGGAAATAAGACTCAGATGTTTCGCGTGGACCATCGCGTTCAAACGAGATGAAAGGAGAAGATGATGAGAAAGCTGTTTGTATCGATTCTGGTTCTTGGACTGGTGCCGGCGGTGAATGCCGCACTTATCCAAGTCGGCGGCCAAACCGGGGATGCCTTTGATGTCCTGGAGAACTCCGTAATTACCGTCGTCAGCGACAGTACTTCGAGCTGGCTGGGCTATGTTATCGTCGAAGACGGCGGCACCGGAGTGCTCAGTGAAGGACTCGCGCTCGATGCGGCGGGGAATCTGGCGAGTGTGTCGCCGTACTCGGAGGCCGGCTGGGGCACGGGCTATGAGCTGACCGTTGCGATGAGTCCGGGAGGCGTTCCCGCTATCGCTATAGGCCCTCAGTTCAGCATGAACTTTACCGGGACTTTGGGTAGTACGGCCAGGATTTCGCTATTCATGGACCCTGAGTTCACCGTCCCGATTTATTCCGTGCTTGTGACGGTTGTTCCCGAGCCGATGACTATTTTGCTGCTCGGACTGGGCGCTCTATTCCTGCGTCGCCGCAAATAACAAGTCCGCCGCGGTCATTAAGCCAACAAGAAAATACATGAGCAGAGAGACAAGTCTCTTGACTTGCCTCTCTGTTTTTTTGTCTTGCGAGCCAGGGCAGAAGCCCATAGAATTTATCCACGTTTTGTTCGTCGCAAAAGCCGAGTAAGCGCCCTGAAGCCTCGGCGAATTTCCACCGTCGAGCCAGGTTCGATTTATGAGACGATTAGCCGTATGGTCGGTTTGCAGCGTGTTCATTTGCTTGCTCTGCGGTTGTCAGAATCCCGTCCGCAACAAGAATGCGGTAGAAGTCATCATTGAGGGCGGCGAATCGTTCCCCGATTTTCTTGCAGGCACGTGGAAAGCCGACAGAGGGGGCTGGGAATTTGTCTTTGAGCCGGACGGGACCATTTCGTCGGCCGTCGTCAGCCTGGGCAGAGTCAGATTGAAACCGGGACAGGTCACCACCGTGCCGATGCTGTTGGGCGGAAAAGGAGTTTTCAAGCCGGGTCCCTGGACGGTCCAGTATTCATACGAGCCGCGAGAGCTGATCGTCGATATCAAGATAGAAAACTTTCGCGTCGAGCTCGGAGAAAGCGTGGTCAAAGGCAGGACCCAGGACATCTTCGTCGGATCGATCTCAGGAGACGGCCGGCTGTGGTGGGCCGAGCGATTCAGCTATCCTGAATACATTGCCGATACGAAAGAGCATCCCGATTACAAACTGACGGCCGAACGCAGCGACGCCCCTCGTGAGGGCTTGCTTTTCCAGAAAGTCCCGGAGTCGCAATAGGCGCTTGTAGTGTGCCCGTAAGGGCATCTTTGACTCGTTCGTAGTGTGCCCGTAAGGGCATCTATGGAAATAACGCCTGACGGCGTCACTACGAGCGCGCCATAGTGTAGATCATGTACGATTACCGGAAGATGACGAGTGAGGAGCGAGCGAAACTGGTGATGGCTCGCAAGTCGCTGGGACGTCCCCGTGGCATGCTCCGCCGCACTTTGGGCAAAGCGGGGGCATCTACATGATCTCTGCGGCCTGCTACGAACACCGTCCCATCATGGGAGTAGACACCCGTCGTGCGGAATGGGAACGGGCCGTATTAGATGAATTCGGGCTTCAAAGCCGGGAGAGAATCGACGTTTGTGCATGGGTCGTGTTGCCGAATCACTATCATCTCATCATTGAAGGTGATTTGCGTGTGTTTGCTCGCCGGATCGCCCGTCTCCACAACGGCAAGGCTACCCAGTGGAACCGGGAAGACCGAGTCGAAGGACGCAAGGTCTGGCATCGATTTTCAGACCGGATCATCCGCACAGAACGGCATTACTATGCCTCACTGAACTACATCCACGCGAACCCGGCGAAACACGCCTATGCGGCCTCTGCCACGGACTGGGCATGGAGCAGCTTCTCGGTTTACCTTGAAGCCGTCGGGCGTGAGTGTCTGGCTGACTGGTGGAGGCAATACCCGGTCGGGGACTATGGCAAGGGCTGGGATGAGTAGGTTCCGTTTGTAGTGTGCCCGTAAGGGCATCTTTGAAATAACGCCTTACGGCGTCACTACGAGCGGAATGGATTCAAGATACTTCTGCAATTCCGCTGCGGCTGCGTTGTTGCCCGCGCGTGACATAAAAGCGATTGCGTTGCGGAGCCCCGCAGCCGCTTCTTCGTAGCGTTTCTGAACGGCAAGCACCTGCGCGAGCAAAGCATGGTTCCTGACATCGTAGGGGTCCAGATTCACCGCGCGCTGAAAAAACGAGGTCGCCTCGCTGAAATTGCCGGTCGCCGCGAGGGCATTGGCCAGCCTGCCCGCTATTCTGGCCGAATCGGGGCTCCGGGCAAAATCTTCGCGATACCCCCGGATCGCCTCCTGAAAGTACTTCAAGGCTTCCTGCTTGTTGCCCGCTCTTTCGGCCACGACAGCCATATTGTAGTGAATGTTGGACAGGCTTTGCTTGCTCTGCGTCTGCCGGCTGTACTCAACGGCGTTCTGGAAAGCCTTTATGGCCTCGCCAAACCTGCCCTGGTCCGCCAGGACCGTGCCGATCTTGTTGTAGGCCTCGATCGACGAGGAGGGATCCACATCGACAATCTGCCTGTACTTGGCGATGCATAGATCCGGCTTGCCCTCTGCGAGCAGCTCCTCGGCCTGCGCGCGGTACCGGCCGACCAGAAGATCCTCGGCGTCTTTGAGCGCGACGGGCGCCAGAAGATTCTCAACCGGGGCGTGCTCATCCGTCAGAACCAGTCCGCCGCTCTTTTTCTTGAGCGTCTCAATCTCGGAATCGCTCAATATCCACAAGTCCATGGTCCTGACCGATTCCTGCAAACGCAGCTTCTCGACGTTAATCTCACGCCTTCCCGCAATGACTGCGAAGACATTGCGCCCCGAGCGGGGTCCCTCCTCAGCAAGCACATAGACGTGAGGGAACGTCCGTTCCAGAGTGTTCACAAACGCGCCGATAAACAGGCCGCTGTCGTACACGTCAATCAGCTCGACCATATACACGCCCTGGTCCGTCAGCATCGCGCTGATCTTGTCGTTGAATTCTTTGGTCGTGAGCTGATAGGGGACCGAGTAATCGTTCAGGGCATCTTCATAGATGAAATCGTAAAGTATTTCTTCCTCTGCCGCTTTCTTGCGCTCCAGCAATCGATTGACGTAGGCGCGGGCGTCCATCGTAAAGGTGTTGATGGGCGCATCGCGTGGCAGTCCGAAGGCCCGGATCGCCGCTTCAGTCACCCCTGGATCGATCTCGACAACGTCAATCCGGCTGCCGGGCCAAACCTGCTCGATGTATCGAGGAAAAACGTACCCGCCCCCGCCGATGACCAGAACCGCGAGCTTGTCTCTGCCCTCGCTCAGCAGGTGCGTCGCGGCAGCGTGAATCCGCTCGTAGGAGTATTTCAATTCGAGGATGCTGTCCATCACAATGTCGCTGTGCATCAGCTTGTCCTGTATGAAAATTCTTCGGTCGGGGCTTTCCGAGACGCGCTTGACGGCGATGTAACAATAGGGGCTTTCATTTTCGTAGATGACCTGGGGATCGCGCTTCTCTCTTAAAGCAAGAGCCGCGCCGGCGTCCTCGGCCCAACCGACAGGCGCCAGACCCAGGACCATCGAGCCAACCAGAATTACCGCCCAGAGGTGCAGAACCCGGAGCCTGGCCCAAAAGAGCAGGGCCAGAACCAGCAAAACCGCCGCGACCGTCCAGACGATTGCGGTTGTCCCCATCGCCGGGATCAGGTAGTACCCCGTCGCAAAAGTCCCTGCGATACTGCCCGCGGCGCCCCAGGCATAGATGTCTCCGACTGTCCTGCCGGTCGGCAACCCTTGTTCGAGAGCCATTTTTGCCACGACCGGGCTGATCGTTCCTAACAGCGTCGATGGAAGCAGAAATACGATGGTGACGTGACTGAAAACCAGCACACGCCAGCCGAACCGCCACAACCAGAGCCACTGCCCAACGAGATTGTTCAGAATGACCGTCAGGACGCATGCGGCCGAAGCCAGCAGAAAATGCACCGCCAGCGTCTTTCGGGCGTCGAATCTGTCGGCTATCCGGCCACCTATGTAGTTGCCTATCGTGATGCCCGCCAGGACGACGCCGATGACCGCCGTCCACGTGTAGAGAGAGGAGCCTAAGTGTCTGGCAATCAGGCGCGCCGCCACCAGCTCGAGCACCATGATGCAGAAACTTGAAAGAAAGACCGTCCCGCTCGGGATCACAAGTGAGTGAGAATTCTTCGATTTGCCCATACTGAATTCGTCCCTATTCAATGTCGGGCAAGAGTATAGCAGACCGGCTTAACGTCAACAAGCCCGAGTTCGATATCGAATCGGCGGCTGGCGAACATATAGGGGTTCGGGTGGTTGGCGTCCTCGACGGCCACCCCTGAGAAGATTGACAATTTGCGATTTTCGACTGTTGATTTGTAACCGATGGCAATTTGAATTTTGCTATTGTTTTGGGCTTCGGAATTCGGATTTGCTTCATGTCCGGGCTGTAGATGTATTTACGCAGCAGGTTGTTGCGGCTAAGCCGTCCTGCGGATTGCCGTCGTATTCGCCGAGCACGCCAGCGAAGCCGTGCGAGCGCAACTGTCCTGAGCGCAGCACCAGCGGAGTCGAAGGATCTCCTCTCGCACAAGCCCGGCCGGCCCTCCACCTCGGCCGGCCTGCTTTCGACAACGACACGATACCTCCTGCTCATCCTCTTGTGCGCCATTCCTTTGGCCTACATCATACCTGCCTCAAACAAACGCCTGCTGTTCCCGTACTAATCCTCGAAGAAATATGTATGGTGTCCCCAGATAACCTCAGATAACCTAATAACATACAATCAATC
>DATKWR010000380.1:0-18910 GCA_035529475.1 Sedimentisphaerales bacterium
GTACCGGGGAACGGGACGGCCAAGCCGTCGAGTTGCTGACACAACGCGGAGAGCGCCGCAGTGCGATGCGGGGATGACTGAGCGGCGATGGTCACGCGTAATTCATTGTCGGCAACCTCCAGTCGGGCGGGCGATTGGAACATAGCGTGAAGCAGGGTACGGCCTTCCTCATCGACCCGGGCATAGTGGTCCTGGAGCATCCCCAGCAGTTGCGTCTCCACATGGTAAGCGGCCATCTTGATCGTGTCCGCGATGAGCTTCTTCTCCGTCTTGAGCGTCTTGCGACCGCTGGCCGGGCCCCTCGGCAGGACCTTCTTACGCTGACGTAGCAGCCTGTCGACTTTGGCCTCGGCCTTCTGGAGTTGTTCGCGGAGCCTGGCGTGCGCGATCTTGAATCCCCGCATCGTCGGTCGCGCGACCTCATCGTTGGCCGCGGCTTCTTTTCCCAGTTCGCTCTGGAGCCGCGCGACCTCCGCCCGGGCCTCCTTCACGCGCCGCGTGAGCCGGAGCCACTCGGGATTACGGCGGTCGGTCGTTTCCGACACGTCCTGTGCCCCGTATTCGAGCAAGGCGTCCAGGGCAAACTCTTCGGCCATGTACTTGAAGTAATTCTCCTGACGCCAACGAGAAAAGATGCGGTAGGCCACCATCACAGCGGGCAGTTCCTGCCGGTTGGTGAAAATCGCCGTCTGGCGTCCGTCCTCACGCAACACGCGCACCTCCCGCATCCAGAGATACCGCTTCGTCGTCTTCTTGGCCCTGGCCGGCTTTCGTTTCTGCTTCTTCGTGACGGGCAGCCCTCCGACGCAGACCCTGGGTCGGTCGCAGATCGTGTATTCTCGCCAGACTCCGTCGATCTTCCGCCGCTGGACGGCGAACCGAGTGGAAGCCAGTTTCTTCCCCTTGCCCTTGCGGTACGTGATCACGTCGAACCCGGCGGCGATCAGCCGCGCAAACAGCTTAGGGCTGAAGCCGCCCCGGTCGAAGATCACCGTCATACGACGCGGGTCACCCACCAATCGCCGCACGTCGGCCAAGATCGGTTCGAGCACCTGAGTCAACTTCGCGTTCACCTCGCTGGTCACCACCAACAGCGGTTCGCCGGCGGCCGTATGCACCCAGGTGTCGGTGGCCGCCCGCGTGACCACTTGTCGTTGTGCCTTTTTCGCCTCAAACAGCGGGAATTTCCCGTGATATTCCCGCACGTGCCCATCGATGTACAGAAACGCCACGCGATCCTCGTCCTCGGCGATCCGCCGGCGGGCCATCTCCTCCATCAACTGATTGCCGCATCCCATCGCCGCCAAACGCGAGAACTTACGACGCACTGTCTTGACTTCCGGCGCCCGGTCCAAGCCCAAGATCGTTCCCAGATCCTCAGGACGATATTCTTTGAAATGCTCCGGCCGTTTGATCCGCAATAACGCCGCGAGAAATAGCGTCACCACGATCGTCCGCAAACCGTAGAACGACGGATGCAGGGAGTTGTATACCTTGACGAACGCCTCGATCAGCCCGTGGCGGACCAACAGCGGCACGGCCAACAACACCCCGGCACGCGGCACGCACGCCGTGTCGACAAACAACGGCACCGCATCGCCCAACAGCCCCGCGCGGGCCAAGAACCGATCGCCACGGCGGTCGCGGGGATCGTGGTCCAAGCTGAACGACGGCGTCACCAACGGCTCGACCGAGACGGGAGCGTCTTGCCCGCACGGTTCCGACGACGGCGTGGACCAGGCTCCGGCGGGCGAAGTCGTTTGGGCGGGCACAGCGCCGCCGCTTTCCAGCACGGCGGTGGAGGCGGTCGCCTCGGCCGTGGCGGCCTGCAACGCGGTCTCCTCGATCCCCGGCAACCGCGGCCCAGTCGCGGCAGGGTTACGCGTCAATCCCAACCGCTTCAAGGTGCGACGGATCGTGGCCTCGTCGACTCCCAACCGCTCGGCCATCTGACGGTTGGACTGCCCCGCCTGAAACCACCGCCGAACAAAGCCCTCTTGGCTCTTGTCCAACTCGCGACCGCGTCCGGTACGCTTCTTGGACACCAGGCCGTCGATCCCGTGCTTGCCGTACTGCCGTTCCCAGCGGGCCTGGGTCGACACGCCGTGACCGAACGCATGGCAGATCTCCTCTTGCGTGGCCAGTCGCGATTGACGCAACGCGACCGCCACCAGTCGTAGATGCACCTCGTCCGTCAAGGCGATGCGATAGATCGGTTCGTGCCAGTGGAAGATGACTCGGTAGCTGTCGGCATCGACGAACCACACCGAGGCGCTGAGGAAGGTGCGACCGTCCGACGCGGGTTCTTCCAGGGGCAGCAACGATTGAGCAGAGGCGTGCGTATTCATACCATAAGTACGCACGCCACCTCAAAAAAGTTCGAGAAAACCATTCATGTATTCCGCCGCACCAACCCTCCTGAAACCCGCGAAGAATCGGGGAAAAGTGCGGCTATGTCAGGAGGTCTGAAGTTACTGGTCTCCTATACCTGCATAAGGAGCAATAACTTACGGAGTTTGCTACGGTGTGTCTATTTTACTTGCCGATTTCTTTTCCTCACCCGTGGCTGTTTTACATGCTGATTACCACTCGTACTCGAAAGAATTGTCTCGAAATCCAAAAATCTTGTTGATTGTTTCAGGTAATTTCGGTAAGTATGGTAATGTCATACGGAAGAGTTATATTGCCCGAGCATATAAGTGGGACATCCCTGACGAAAGCTTTTTATAGCTGTTGATTTCATTCATTAGGATTCTGCAGTATGACCAGCCACTATCGCAAAGGTTTTACCTTGATAGAGCTTTTGGTTGTTATCGCCATCATTGCGCTGCTAATGGCTATATTGATGCCGTCCCTGAATCGTGCCAGAAAGCAGGCGAAGTTTATTGGCTGCAAAGCAAACCTTAAATCGTATGGCTTGATGGCATTCATGTACGCCGATGATTGTGATGGCGTGATGCCCAATGCCTGGACGAGTTTTTACAGTGAACGAACGTACCGTGGCGAGCCCCACCGGTACTGCAGGTGGCATAATCCTGACTGGGACCTCGAAACACATCCCCAGTACGCCGGCCCCTTTTGGCCCTATTTGAAAGGCAAAGATATTCATATTTGCCCGTCCTTCCCCGGAATTGCCAATATGTTCGGCACCATTCATCCCGAACACGTCCAGGGCGTACCGGTTAAACCGAATTACAATTACTCCATGAATTCCTATCTCAGCGACAAAAAGATTACGAGCATCAAACATCATGCCGAAATTTTCTTCTTCGGCGAAGAGAATCTCTGGATCACTTCACCCTACAACAGCTACGCCTTCAACGACACCGCCATGTGTGTTTATCAGCAGTGGGACAGTTTCGGCACGTTTCACCTGGCTCGTCATGCGGATATGGAAGACGGCGTGGTGAATGCGGTATTCCTGGACGGCCAGGTCAAGACTGTCAAACGGGTGGATTCCTGGCGTTACTGTGCTCCAAACGGTCAGAGTTTGTCGCCTCTGAAGAAGTAGTCATTTGGATTTACTACAGGAGTTTTGCAGAAGTTGGGTAAGTTCTATAACAGCATCCTCGACAACAGTGTCGACAGCAATGACTGGCAGATATGGGTCTATGGCACGGCTGAGTTTGCCGGCCGTATTCAATCCGGCTACATGCGCGGTTTCTGGATGCAAACCCATTCCTGGTATCAGATTGTCACGACCTGACGTCCGCACCCGGATAATCCCGCAATCATTCAGCAATGGTTGTACATCGACGGCAACCTGGTTGCCTCGAATGAATCAGAGTGGGTCGAGCCTGGAAGCACCGCGTACCTCAGTGGCGGCCACAGCACTAATGACGACTGCAACGGGGTGTTTGACGATTTCCCGATCTACGATCGTCCCATCACCCTTGAAGAAGTCCAGCAGTTGGCGTCGCAAGGTGGATAGGGCAGTGATCCCGGCTGTAAGATGGGATTTGTGCTACTCAGAAACGTTCGTTCTCAACAAGGAAATGCACCATAGCCTCAACTTAGCTATTTGCTGCATTTCAGATAGATACAGTCTTGCTGTATAGTCTGAGTTCAAAGGGATTGCCATGTTTCCTGGCGGCAGTCCTGTTTGAATTCATTGGTTCTGACATTTTCATTACCATAGGCCGCCGCCTCAAAGTCGGTGACACGCATCCGAACACGGCAGTGTTTGAACAACTTGATCGCCCTCTACGAAGCCTGGGGCAAACCCGAAAGGGCCGAACAATGGCGAGCAAGACTGCCGCAAACGAGAGCTGTAAGACAGTGACATGCCGCCCCAAGACGGCCCCATTTTTCTGACCCTGAAAATGTCGTATTTCCTTGACTCGGCGTGTCACTAAAATGTCTCCACACGTTTTGATTTTGCCCATATCGAGACCGAATACATGTCCATTTTTGGGCCAAGGACGCAATTTTTAGAAAATTTATCGGGCGTCAAAGTCTTCGATGTACGATCTCACACCCTCGCAGATTTGACACATGGGTTCTTCCCTGTTACTGTGTGAATGTACAATAATTCTGCTTGTTGTACCCCGCATGCTATTATTGAAGGTGGCGTTTATGCAATTCAAATATGAAGACTTGGAAGATCTGGCCAAAGAGAAAGAAGATGAGAATTGGGATTTTCGGAAGTTTTTGAAATTCTATGAAGACCTATCGGATGACAAACTCGATGAGCTTGTCTTCAAAATTGCTGACGAGGTCGGTTCTACTATTGAATGTACGAGCTGCGGGCGTTGTTGTAAGGAATTAAGGCCAACCCTATCGCAAGAGGATCAGAAACGGTTGGCCGTCAGGCTGGGACTGACTGTGGAACAATTGAGAGAGAAATATCTGCAGTACAATGACACAGATGATGAACGGGGATGGCGGATCCAAGCTTCGCCCTGTTCTTTTCACAAGGACAACCAATGTACTGTTTATGACGATCGCCCGCAGAATTGCCGGGACTATCCTTATCTCCATAAGTCGGGTTTTAGCTACAGAACCATGGGAATGATCGAGCGGACATTCACCTGCCCAATTGTCTTCGCTGTCATGGAAGAGCTCAAAGCAGCATTGGAATTCAGTGCCGATTCTTCTTCTGACGGTTGCGGGTAAGAAAGGTTGTAGTTACCGCTATTAGGTTCTGTGCAACGGGGATCTTAGCGTTTGACCTTGAGATCTTCAAAAGCGTACGGCGTAATGTCCTTGACACTGTATCTGTGCAGTACCTATCTGGTTCGGCGAGGCCCCCCGACACCCCTACGCCGCAACAGCCACGCACGTTTCTCCGACGACCTCCTTGGACTCAGATTCCTTATCCATCACCGCCTCCAAAATCTCTGCAGCTGTCCTCTGTATCCGCTCTAACGACTTCACGAGCGTTTCTTTGTCACCGTCATACAACTGAATATAGTCGCTGCTGGCGGTGTTGGTATCCAAACCTATGCCGTGACAGACAACAAAAGCAACAGCCTCGGCTTCAGCCTCGCGGACCGTTTTGTCCTTGGGCCGGTTCGCCGGGTTCAAGTGAAGCATCTCATGAGCGGTCTCATGGACGAGAACTGAGAATTCCTCAGCTGGAGCAAGGCTTGCCTTCAACAGGATGGTTCCGCCGATCGAGATGCCTTCTGCCATTCTAAGGTTGCTGCGTTCCAGCTTGATACCTTTGCCTGAGACAAAGCGCTCCATGTACGCCCCCGGATCCCCTTGGGCCCGGGCAAACTCCGGCAATGGTTTCCCATCTGTCTGGCTGATATCGAACACATACGCAGTCTTGAAAGCCAGGGTCGTTTCCTCGTCGTGCTCTTGGACATTTCGTTCATCCGTAGTATTGGTTACCTTCTTGCGCCAGACAATCGGCGCCATTATAGCAATTCCTTTCTCGTTTCGCTTCACATGTCTGCCGAGCTTCTGCCAGGTGCGAAAACCTGCAACGTGTGTTGCGTCCGGTCTCTGGAAACCGATCAAGATGGCGTTGCCCAGGCTATAGTTGTGGAATCTGCCCATTGCCTTCAAATAGTCAACAAGCTTCTGGCTCTTGCCGGCCTCGACAGCTTCGACCAACTCGTTAAAAGCCTGCTCCGAAACGTTTCTTGCATGGTTTGCTTTCATTGTTGCTCACCTCTCTCTATCAGACGACCAATTCTCCGGGCTCAAGTTCAGCCGCCAGATCAGCGTTCATATCGCCGACTATCTTGTCGCACCGGCCACAATACGGACCCAATAACTCCGGTGTGTCTCTCCCGCACAATTTGCACTCTCTCATTTCGCATCACGTCCATGATGACTTTGGTTTTTCTACTCCTCGAAAAACCAAAGTCAAGAACGGCTCATCATTATTGGTGCAGCATACTGCGCGTAAAAGGTTGGCCATAAATCACTGGCTCATAAGTCTATAGCGGCCCTGATGGGGAAGGGGTTTGGTAGCATAGTATGTAGTGTCACGAATACAGTGGCCTTGTAGGAAAAGAACATGAAAAGAAGAGATGATAACTCAGACATGCGTACCCGGATCCTTAGGCGAAGGTACCTCCGGAAGAACGCCCGCGGAAAGATAATCGAAACCCCAGAGCAGATGTTCCGCCGCGTTGCAAACGCAATAGCCGCAAGCGAGTCCAAATACGGAGCCACGGACAACGAGCAAAAGGCTGTTGCAGATAGATTCTACGAACTCATGGTCAACGGAGCGTTCCCGCCCAATAGTCCGACGCTGATGAACGCCGGCCGGGAAAACGAGATGCTGAGTGCCTGCTTTGTTCTGCTGGTTGAGGATAGTATCGACGCGATCTTTGACGCCGTGAAGTACGCAGCATTGATCCAGAAGGCAGGCGGGGGCACTGGATTTTTCTTCCACTGGCTTCGGCCTACGGGCGATATCGTCAGATCCAGCGGAGGCAAGACGTCCGGGCCCATCAGTTTCATGAAGGTGTTCTCAGAAGGGACCAGTGCCATCCAGCAGGGAGCTTTTCGACGTGGCGCCAATATGGGCATGATGTCTGTAGAGCATCCTGATTTTCTGCGCTTTATTCACGCTAAGAAGGACCCGGATGCTCCGCACGTCGTAGCCAATCCCCGGACAAAGAAAATGTATGTCATACCTCGGTCCATTGACCTCGCTTCCTACACTATCGACAACCTACTGCCGGAAAGCCGGGCAACCAATGCCTGCTTCACCATCCAAGAAGCCTGGGACATGATTGTCAAGAATGCTCACGCCACCGGCGAGCCGGGCATTTGCTTCATCGACCGTGTCAATCAAAATAATCCGATGCCCCACATAGGTCAAATCGAGGCCACCAATCCATGTGGCGAACAGCCGCTTCTGCCTTACGAAGCCTGTAACTTGGGCTCAATCGAGGTCTCCAAATTTGTGGTGAAGGACAGGCGTGATTTGGACTGGGATTCGCTGGCCAAGACGATTCAACTCGCGGTTAGATTCCTCGACGATGTGATCGACGCCAACCACTATCCTATCCCCCAGATTGAGAAGATGACCCTTGGCAACCGCAAGATCGGCCTGGGCATTATAGGCTTTGCGGATACCCTGATTCTGATGGGGATCCGATACGACAGTGAAGAGGCTGCTGAATTCGCAGAGAAACTTGCGTCTTTTATCCAGGAACACGCACATCAGGCAAGCGAAACGCTCGCAAAAGAGCGAGGTTGCTTCCCTAATTGGACTGGGAGTACCTGGGACACCAGGCACCATAGGCCAATGAGAAACGCTGCCTGCACGACCATAGCGCCCACAGGCTCAATCAGCATCATTGCCGAGTGCAGCAGCGGCATCGAACCCGTTTTCGCTTTCGCCACCAAACGCCGAGTTCTGGACGGCCAAGAATTCATTGAGTTGCATCGCCTCGTTGAGAAGCTCGGAACCGAAGGTAATTGGCTAAGGGACAGAGTCCGGAATCAGCTCGCTCATGGCATTTCGCCGCGTGAAATCCCAGAAATCCCAAGGGAGCTGGCCGAGATTCTCGTTACAGCACACAAAATCGCACCGGAATGGCACGTCAGAATCCAGGCGGCGTTCCAGAAATACACGGACAATGCGGTATCCAAGACAGTGAACCTGCTGGCAGGCGCAGCTGCGGACGATGTTGATAAGGCCTACCGCCTCGCCTTTGAATATGGCTGCAAGGGTACAACCGTGTACCGGGACAGCTCCAGGGAGAACCAGGTCATCACCGCTGCTCATACAATTGGTCAGCCTTATACACAAATGCTTTCTCCTCGGCCCAGGCCCCGTAAGACATCAGGCCAGACCATCAAATCCAGGACCGGCTGCGGCACACTCTTCATCAGCGTCAACAGAGACGAGAATGGTCTTTGTGAGGTATTTGCGAATCTCGGCAAGGCAGGGGGGTGCCCCTCACAAAGTGAAGCGACGTGCCGGGCAGTCTCAGCGGCACTTAGATGCGGCGTGAATCCGCGAGTGCTCATAGAGCAGCTCAAAAGCATACGTTGCCTTTCAACAATTGCCCGACGCAAGGACAACAAAGACATTGATGTGCTTTCCTGTCCGGATGCCATAGCTCGGGCCATTGAAGAAGTCCTGGGAGAGGTTCATCATCCTGTGAGCGTTCCTTCCGTCGAGAAATGCCCGGATTGTAACTACCCTCTGCGAAAAGACTCGGAATGCAGAGTCTGCGATAGGTGCGGATACGACAAATGCGGCTGAAGAATACGACAACTGCCTCTAACATTGAGATATGTCAGCATGTGCAACTGCTGGGGCATTCGGCCTATGGTGTCACAGAAGTCAGGACATTTGAGCCGAGGCCCCTCGTCGCATATGCAGACAACGATGACGACATAGTAAGACTCGCCGTGGAGCTGGATGGAAAGGTTCCGGGCATTTACATTGGCGTTCAGCCTCGTCCTCTGGACCTTTTCGACAACGCTCCGAATTGCTCGAAGCCAGCTGTTTCAAGTCCACAGACCAATTGTGCCTGTGATCGGGATATAGAATACATAACAGCCTGCTTCTTCGACATAGATGTTGCCTCCAAGGAGCGAACGAAGGGCTGTCCAGCTACTGAAAAAGAGCTCCAACAGAGCTTACAGGCA
The DNA here is from genome assembly GCA_035529475.1 of Sedimentisphaerales bacterium. Taxonomy (GTDB): domain Bacteria; phylum Planctomycetota; class Phycisphaerae; order Sedimentisphaerales; family Anaerobacaceae. The sequence continues at coordinate 9,070 of DATKWR010000380.1, forward strand.
GCAACCCTGCTAAGCCGGGAAAACGGCCTGGCTTTGAGCTCCGTCATATGCTGCAGCGGAAATGGCCATTATGTTCTGGCGCCTATCGTTCCCGTACCTGTTGATGGCGATGAAATTGCCGAGAAATTCAGACGATTCTGCCATCAACTGGCTGAGAAAGTTGCCCGGCAGGTCAGTGGAATCAAGATTGACCCGGTCTACAACCTCAGCCGGGTAATGCGGCTGATGGGAACCGTCAACGGCAAGGGACAACCTTCCGACGAAAGACCTCACCGCAGGGCACATTTCGTTAGTGAGCCTGTACCAGCCAAGTCCATGGCATTACATCATATGATCCTTAACACCGAAATCCCTGCCCCTGTCCAGGGGACAACAGGGCGGCCCTGAACTCGTCCACGAGATCTCAAGCCTGGATATGTTTCGGTACGACCGGCAACAGACGCAAAGGTTGATCGAACGAGTACAGGGCAGGGGATACAGCCCAACAAACTGCAAGACCATCAGGAATAATGGCTTTTACTGTGCGAAGCTTGGGCGGTGTCCAGTGAGGGCTCCGATGTATTTGACTCATCTTTCGAGTATCGCGAAGGTGAATTTGGAAGAATGGAAGAATTACTGACCATCGAAGAACTTAGCGGCAAGCTGAAGGTCAGCAAGTCAACGATATACCGTTGGGTGCACTATGATTTCATTCCATACATTAAACTCAGCGGGGCAGTAAGATTTGACGAGAGGTCTGTGCGAAAGTGGCTGACAGCGAGAGAGCGTCCCGGCCGGACTCGCCTGAATATAGATATTGATTGAGACTCGCGGGATTAATACGGGAGTATTTGAGGGGAAAAACGTGATAAATTCTGATAAAACGTGACAAAATCTGAGAATTCCTAAGTCATTTCAGAAAAAGCATTTACGCTGTATCCGCTTGATTTTGCGAGACTTACAAAAACGCCATGACGGGGGTTCGAATCCCCCCGCCTCCATTGCCCCGAATCGGTTGTAAGTTGCTGTCTGGGCAATTGCTAACCGCTTAAACACCAAATCCTCGTGTAAAAGAGAAGATTTGATGCCATATTTCGAAACCGGCTGGTTTTTCGCACTCGGCAAAAGGTAAATGTCATGGCGGATAATCACCCCAAAAGCAAAAATGTCTTGGCCCTTCGCCGCTAAGCTACACCCAACGGGCCAATATTGCAGGAGGATTAGTCCGGCACAGCCCGCCGGATCATTGCGCCAATGCCGGAACGACGCGGCATTGCATTGGGGCATCAGGCTTTCACAGCGGTTTAATGCGAACGTTGCGGAACCACACGTTCGCCCCGTGATCCTGGAATCCGATGTGACCTTCCCGTTTGAAGTCCTTCAAAGCCTTGCGGAACTTGTTCTTGGACCCGCCGTCGGGATTCTTGCCAGGTTCGGCCCATCGGTTCAAATCCATGTCGATGATCTGCTCGCCATTCATAATGATGCCGATCACGCTGTCCCTGGCCGTGATAGTGATGTGGTTCCACTGATCGTCTTTGGTCATTTCCGTGCTGGGAGCGAGCGCATCGTAAACCGCCCCACAACTATGCGTGGTCGGTTTGTCGACTCGCTTGTACACCTGGATCTCGATTCCCGTCTGCACGGGGTCCTTCATATTATCGGTGCGGAAGAAGATTCCGCTGTTGCCCTCGGTCTTGAATTCGAGATCGAGAATGAAGTCGCCAAAGCGCTGTTTGCTCCAAATCATGCCGGCTTTAGCCCGTCGGGTCAGGACACCGTCTTCGATGACCCAGTTAGGATTCGGCGCGCCGCCGGCGTCCTGCCACTTGCTCAGGTCCGTGCCATCGAAGAGGACCTGCCACCCACCTTCGGCCGCACCGGAGCCGGCGGCATTTTTGCCGCCATTCAACAGGATATCTATGCGCGGCGTCTTGTGATTGTACGGCTTCATCAAAATGTCCAGGTCGCCGTCTCCATCCAGGTCGGCAAGCTTGCCTTCGTGTATGCCCTGGCCCTGGGAGGCCACGGTTTCTTTGAAGTGACCTTGCCCATCGCCATACCAGATGTAGGTTTTGGCGTTGTCTCCTGCGCCGGGGTTGCCCATCTCGCCGATGAAGATGTCCAGCTTGCCGTCGCCATCGATATCTCTTATCTCACAGGTATGGCCGTGAATGACCTCGCGCAGCTCGTGCGCGGTCCACTGGCTGCTCGTCCATTCGTACCACTTGGCGGGCCCATCCATATCGCCGGGCGAAAAGACCACTTCAGGGCGCCCGCCTTTGACCAACTGACCGGCGGCGCACTGAGTGAAGGCCATCTGGCCATCGATGACATGCTCCTCGTATTCCGTGCCGCCTTTGTGCTTGAACCATCGGCCCCCACCGACGATATCGAGTTTACCGTCAAGGTCGATATCCACGGGGATGGACGGAAAGCCTTCGCGCTCGGGGCCCGAGGACCACGAATAGATCACGGCAGATGGCCAGGGCTCCGTTGATTTTGGGTCCGCCGGGATCTCGAAAAGAAGAAGTTGCTTGGCCTGTTGATTCCATGAGACGAGCTCGACCTGGCCGTCGCCATCGAAATCCGCTACTGTCTGGTCGTGGTGCTTGCGGCCGCCGGAGTTCTTGATATACCGGCACGTCCAGGGCCTTGAGAAATCGGGATACGGATTCTCCCACCACCAGATGGCATTGCCGCTGGCGTCCTGGCCGAGGATGATGTCCAGGTCCCCGTCCCGGTCGATATCACAGGAGTCGCCCCCCGCCTCGGGATTCTTTCTCGTATCGTCAATCACGAACCGGTCCCAGGTCCTGCCGTTGTACTTGTACCACACCACCGATGGTGCTTGCGTGCGCTCGCCCACGACGAAGTCCGTAACACCATCCTTGTCAATGTCCAGGACTATACAGCACGTCTGCTGCTTGCCGGCGTTTGGAACCGGCATGTCCCCCGTGGTGCTGCTCTTTCGTTCCCACGTGATCTGCCCATTGCCAGCGGTCGCACACGCGACAACAATCAGCAGAAAGAATCCTGTCGTCCCGAATCCACTTCCACGAAAAGCCGTACTTTGTGTGGCAGCTACTGCTTCCTGACTATTCTTCGTCATGTCTGTAACCTCCTTTGTATGAGATTCTCAATGTGCTCGGCGGTGCATTATAGCGTAAGGCCCGAACCGCTGCAATTGATTCAGATTCACGGCGAGACAACGTCAAATCACCGTGGCGACAAACAGCAGCAGGACAGCCACGGTGGCGGCCGCGAAGGTGATTCTTGACCATCGTGCATACCGGGCGACATCGGGCTGCTGGTCCTCGAACTCGTAGTAATAATCCTGCGAATCCGGGTCCTCCTTGGGGCGCAAGCGAAGCTTTACGTAGAAATGGGCGGCGATGGAGATTAGAAAAAGCGGGCCCGCAATGATATAGAGAACAGCATCCATCAGTACGAAATTAAAATGAAAAGATCAAACATCAAAACTACGGAGGCCCTTCGGGCCGATTTCCTTGATTTTGCATTTTGGTCTTTGATTTTTGAATTTGCCCGGACGTTCAGAGCCTCTGGGGGCCATCGGCCGCGGGCTTGGGCGGCAGATCAACCTTTCGACAAAGAATTCGTCTCTCGCCAAGCAATTCGCCGCCGGCAAGGAGCTGAAAACGATACTCGCCGGGCCGAGGGAAGACCAGCCCCTGCAGGTTCACCGCCAAAGTCACGATTTGTTTGACGTCCTCGAACCGGACGGTTCCCGCTCGCTCGAATATAACCTTCTCGTCTTCCTGGGCATCGACGAGTCTGACTTTTGTTTCCGTCGTGCCGTGACCGTTCGTGAGCTCGCAAAAGAAAACGATTTGCGGATGCCGCGCCGGGTATCTCTGAGCGTCAATCGTCTGAACGATGTCGATGACGCTCGGCATTCCGGAGATCTTGTCGAAAATCACCCTGCCGCACGTGACGGCGGATAGCAAAATCGGTTGTATGTCCGTCATCGGTCAACGCGATCCCTGACGCTTCGCGGCGCCCAGTTTCTGCTTCATCAACCGGCCCATCTTGAACCTGGCCACTCGCGCGGCCGGAACTTGCACGTTTTCAAGAGTTTTTGGATTCCTCGCTGTCCGAGCCGGACGCATCTTGGTCTCAAACACGCCAAAATCGCGGAATTCCAGTCGGTTGCCCTTGACCAGCTCGCGGATAATTTCATCAAGGAAAGACTGGATCACAGGCTTGACCATCCCCGGCCTGGTATGCGTGCTACCGGCAATCCGATCGATCAACTCTTTTTTCGTGATTGTTGACATCGCTGACCTCCAGCGCGATTCATTAGGGCCCGTATACTGCAAAACACGTTTGCTATTCTAATAGAAAATGTTCTTACAATCAACCATATTGTTTGGCTCCCCCCGGCCGTACCGATAGGCACGCCTTACGGCAGATGAGGCCCTACGATGACGGGGGCTGGACCGGAGTTGTTCTTTCGGTCGTTTTTCTTTGCGAGGTCTTCTTTGGCTCCACGATATCTATCGCCAATTGTCGAGGCGCTGATTTCGGACATTCACCGGTCCAGCAATAAAGACAGAGCTTGTCTTTGGGGCGCCCGATGGCCTTGACCATATCATCCACCGTCTGATACCGAAGCGTCGAGACGCCCAAATCCTTGGCAATCCATTCCACCATTTTCTTGTATTTCTTGGAATCGCAGTCTATGTATGAGGAAACGTCCTTGATATCGTGCCCCTCCAGCGCGCGAATAGCCTTGCGGGCGGCCAGCTCGCCGGTCGAACGGGTGGACAGGTTGAACCTGCATGGAAACATCAACGGCGGGCAAGCGGGCCTTACGTGGATAGCCTTGGCTCCGCAATCCCACAGCTTCTTTATCGTGAAGTTCTTGAGCTGCGTTCCCCGCACGATGGAGTCCTCGCATATAACAATGTTGTTGCCCTCGATGACCTCCTTGATCGGAATGAGCTTCATCTTTGCGATCAGGTCCCGCGTCTGCTGGGATGGCGGGGTATAACTTCTGCCGTACCCCGGCGTGTACTTCACGAGGGGGCGTCTGAAGGGTTTGCCCGATTCCATGGCATACCCCAGCCCATGACCGAATCCGGAGTCGGGAACGCCGGCAACCAGATCGACATCGATATCCGTATCGCGTTTCGCAAGGAAGCGCCCAGACCGTTCTCTGACTATTTCGACGTTTATTCCTTCATAGCTCGATGCCGGAAAGCCGGTGTACATCCAGAGAAACGTACAAATCTGGTCCACCCCCCTGCTGCCCGCTCGTCTCTGGATGATGCCATCCTCATTGATCAGGACAATTTCTCCCGGTTCCAGATTTTTCGCGACTTCAAACCCGTTGTTTGGAAAAGCGCAGGTTTCGCTGGTCACGGCCCATGCGTCCTGCCGCTTTCCAATAACAAGCGGCGTGTATCCACATCGGTCCCTGGCCGCGTAAATGCCCGCCCGGTTGAGCAACAACAGCGAGCAGGACCCCTCGATGACATCAAACATTTTCTCGATGCCGTCTATCAGGTTGCTTCCCTGACTGATCAGCTTGGCTATGAGCTCGGTGGCATTAACACCGTTGCTGCCTACCTCGCTGAAGGATATTCCTTTGGTCAGCAGCTTGGCCGTCAGGTCATCGGCGTTTTCCACAATCCCGTTCGTCACGATGCTGAAGGGCCCGAACTTCGAGTTGAGATAGATGGGCTGCTCATCGGAAGCGCTGACCACCCCGATCCCCTTATTGCCCTTCATGTGCTTGTAATCGTCGTAGAATTTCGACTTGAACTGGCTCTGACTGACATCACGGATATGGCGGGTAAACTCTTCGCCCAGGACCGCCATGCCGCCGTATTCCGTTCCCAGATGGGAATGGTAATCCGTGCCGTAGAAGAGTGTTTCCACACAATTCCCCTTCGAGACCACTCCAAAAATGCCGCTCATACTCCATCTCCTTCAGGACAAGCTTGACACACTCCGATTAACACTTCACCGACCTGCGCCGTTGCGTGCGGTTGCCACGCATATCAGAACGCTCTTGATATTACCGATATCCTCCGCCTCAATCAAGAGACTTCCGTCTGGCGCCAGTGGTCGTGCGTGGGATACTTGGGCCAACGATAGGCCCAAGGACGGCCGGCGGCGGGCGATTGGTGCGGGCCAGGGGCACATTTGAAACAATAAGGACGACCCTTGAGGGTTGTTATTTTGGCGTTCATTTGGTATGTTGGATGTGCCAATATTCACAGCCGTGTTGTGAAAACGCCGTATTGGCGGAAAAGCCGGGGCGAGTGATAATTGAAAGAGCGCTGCCATGAGACCGACCGTCCGATTTCTGACCGACGAGCTTATCCGGAAGATCGTTTCCGAAGCCACCGACATCCTGTGCACCCTCGGAGTGGAGATTCACAACGAAACCGTTCTGAACATGCTCTCGGACTGCGGCTGCCGGGTTGACGCGGAGAAAAATCACGCGATCCTCACTGAGCAGGTCATTGCGGAGTCCCTCAAAACCGCTCCCAAATCGTTCAGTCTCTACGACGTCGCCGGAAAGCAGACACACGACTTTTCCGGGCACAACGTCTATTTCACGCCCGGCTCAACGGCGCTTCACATCCTGGATTCTCAGTCGGGAACCATGCGAAGGCCCACCACGGCCGATTACGTCAACTTCGTCAAAGTCGCCGAGCAGCTCGACCATATCGCCTCGACGAGCACCGCATTGATCCCCGCCGACGTGCCGGCAGAAATCTCCGACAGTTACCGTCTGTTCATCAATCTTCTCTACGGCAACAAACCCGTCGTGACCGGCGCCTTCACAATCGAGTCGTTCGAGGTCATGAAGGATTTTCAACTCGCCGTCCGACAGTCCCCGGCCGCTCTCAAAGAAAAACCCCTCACCATATTCTCCTGCTGCCCCACGTCCCCTCTGAAATGGAGCAAGGTGACCTCACAAAACCTGCTGGACTGTGCCCGGCACTTCATCCCCGTGGAATTTATCGCTATGCCGCTTTCCGGATTTATGGCCCCCGTGACGCTTACCGGAACGCTCATACAACACACCGCCGAAACCCTCAGCGGCATCGTCATCAGCCAAACCGCCAGCCCGGGCACGCCTGTTCTCTACGGCGGCTCACCGGCCATTTTCGACGTCCGGCATGAAACCACGCCGATGGGCGCGATCGAGACCATGATGATCGACTGCGCGTATAACGAAATCGGCAAGCACCTCCACCTGCCCACCCAGGCGTACATTGGCCTGAGCGACTCCAAAGTGTTGGATGCGCAGGCGGGACTGGAGAGCGGGATCGGGGCGGTGTTGGCCGCACTGTCGGGCATCAACAACGTGTCCGGTCCCGGCATGCTCGATTTTGAAAGCTGCTTGTCTCTGGAGAAACTCGTACTGGACAACGAAATCTGCGGCATGGCTTTTCGCATGACCGCCGGTATCGAGCCGCGCGAAGATTTCCCCGCACTGGGCATCTTTCAGGAATTGCTCCAGGAGAAGCATCTGCTCATCTCCGAGCACACTCGACGCCATCTGGCGAAAGAACACTTCTTCCCCGGTCCCGTCATCGACCGGGCCCGCAGGTCGCGGTGGCAGGAGGCGGGCGCCCTCACGCTGGGGCAACGGGCCCACCACGAGGTGGAGAGATTGCTGGAAACCTACAAGCCCACGGAGCTGCCGCAAGATGTCAAAAATGAGCTGAGGAAGCTCATGACTAAAGAGGCCCGCCGGTACGGAGCAGACAACCTGCCACGTTCGTAGTGACGCCGTAAGGCGTTATTTCCGACATGCCCTTACGGGCACACTACAAACGGTTGCCACATTAACCGAAGGACAGGCCGATGGATTCTGCGACGCCACGAACGTGGTCGGCGGCCAGTTTATACTCTTCTGCGCCCTTCAAATGCTCCAGCATCAGTGGAGTGCCGGGTATCTTGCTCAGCTCCGTCAGGAACGCGGCGTAGTCCAGCCCGCCCAAGCCGGGACGGATTTCGTCAAGATGCGTCGTGAGCTTTGTCTGCAGGAGAATGTCTTTGGCGTGGCAGCTCTTGATATAAGGACCCAGCTTGGCAAAGCATTCGCGTATCAAGTCTCCACTTGCGTAATACCGCTGAGGGCTGCACACAAGATTCACCGGGTCCATATGAACGGCAAAACGCGTACGGTCTATGGCTTTGAACAAAGCGACGTACGAATCAACCGAATCCGGGTAGGCCCAGGGCATCGTCTCAAGAGTGAAGTACGTTCGCGTCGGTTTGACGTCGTCGATAATGGCGCGCGTCGTCTCGACGATGATATCGAAGGTCTCCTCGGTGAGGTTCTTCGCGGAAGGTCCATCCCACTGCTGCCCCCGCGAGCCGCTGATGTTCACACAGCACCTGGCGCCGATCCGGTCCGCAAGGGCCAGTTGTCTGCGGCATTTCTCCAGGGCCAGCAGGCGCGTTTTCTCATCGGGACTTATCGGGTTGCTCCAGGCGCCGACCTCGGCAATGATGATATCCGCCTCGTCCGCCGCATGGGCATACGCCTTGACGACGTCGTCCGCCGCCTCGGCGCCGACCGGGCAATAGGCGGCGCTATAGCCGAGCTTCTTCACGGCTTGGACCCAACCGTCCGGGTCCTGGTATTTCTCAAACGTCGGCCCGCCGAGTCGCAGGGGGAATGGTCTTGTCTGTGCGGCACGCACCCGGCGCTGCGATGTGCAAACCAGTGCACCCGCTGCGAACAATGAGCTTTTCATGAAATCACGCCTTGACGTCGATGTCCCGACCCTTTTCATTTTTCATATCTCCTGATGACACTGATGATCCGTAAAAATCCTCAAACAAATCCAGCCTTGAGTATTCTAACCGAATGAAGCAATGAATTCACGTGGAAATTACCCCGGCAGCCGCTTCTTTCGACCGGCGGTTGACGCAGTATCGCTGCGAGAGTAATCTATGCGGCGACGATGAATTGGACCAATGACTCGTGTTCTTCAAGGGAGCGAAGACAATCGGGAGGTAAACAAACGGCATGAAAAATCTGTATGGTTTCAAGATTGTTGTTCAGGCACTCGCATTTTCGGCATCCCTCCTAACGTGCCAACACTGTGCGGCCCAGGGTACGCTTTCCGACTACAAGCGGGCCCTTAGCTTAAGTGAAGTCACCGCCGACAAAGTCTTCAGGCAGCGTGTCACTCCTCACTGGTTTGCAGACAACACCAAGTTCTGGTATCGCAACGACCTGGCCGATGGGGCACGTGAGTTTGTCCTGGTGAATGCGGAAACCGGGGTGCGTGCGCCGGCCTTTGACCACGTGCGCCTCGCCGCGGCACTGGCCAAAGCGACCGGCGAGGACGTCAGGGCCGACCGATTGGAAATCGACAAACTGGAGTTCAGCGAATCCGTATCGGAACTGGTGTTCAGTGGCCGGGGTAAACGCTGGAAGTGCGACTTGAGCAACTATGAGATTCAGGCCGTCTCTGAAAAGGAACAAACAACTTCGTCCCTTCCGGCGAGGGCCGAGCTGCGACCGAGCACGCAGACCGGCGAAGAAACTTCGATTACTTTTATCAATCGGACCGAGAACGGCGTGGAGGTTTACTGGATAGACACCGAGGGACAGCGTCGCCAGTACGCGACAATCCCCGCCGGGGGGCAGCATCGCCAGCACACTTTCGCCGGGCACGTTTGGCTGGTCGCGCAAAAGGATGGAAACAAAACCGCCGTCTTTGTAGCTACGGAAGGGCCCGCCGAGGCCATCATTGATGGCGAGTCTCTTCGCGAAGCTGCCGACAGGCCGAGATCGGGGCGCGGATCCCGGCCGCGCCGGGCCGAATCGCCCGATGGAAAATGGTCTGCGCTTGTCAGAGAC
>DATKWR010000381.1:0-32582 GCA_035529475.1 Sedimentisphaerales bacterium
CCCTGGGCCGGCAGATCGAGCGCCTCGTCACTTGTAAGATGAGCGGCGAGCAGCCGGACCGTGACTCGACCCGCTGGCTTGACGGCGTGCCGGCGAAGCTCCGCGAGCAGCTTGTCGGGATCGGGTTGCTGGACCCGGAACGCGCGGCAGCGGGCAAACGTCTGGCAGATCACCTGGAGGATTTCAAGCAGTCGCTGTCTGCCGGCGACAATACGCCGAGGCACGTCCAGCAAACAGTCAACTGCATCACGCGGATATTCGACGGCTGCCACTTCAGGACCTGGTCAGATATCCTGAGCGGAAACGTCGAACGATTTCTGGGAAGCCTACACAAGAGCGAACCCGATTTTGGCGCTGCGACCTTCAATTCCCATGTCCAGGCGCTCAAACAGTTCTGTTCATGGATGGTTGATAATAAGCGGGCAAGTGAGTCCCCGGTTGCTGGCAAGCGGTTGAAGCGCCTCAACGTGCAACTCGACAAGCGACACGAAAGGCGTGCCCTGGAGCCGGACGAAATACGCCGGCTACTGGAAGCGACAGCGGCAGGCCCGAAACGCTACGGGATGGAGGGGTATGAGCGATCTTTGCTCTACCGCCTGGCAGCCGAGACAGGTTTGCGAGCAAACGAGATCCGCTCACTGACCGTTGGCTCATTCGATTTCAAGAACCTCACAATTGCAGTTGAAGCGGGCTACAGTAAGCGAAGGCGTCAGGACACGCTGCCGCTGCGTCCCGAGCTGGCCGAACTGCTCAAAGACTTCTTCAAGACCAAGTTGCCGAACGCCAAAGGCTTTGGGGGCACGTATAAGCAACTATCCGACCGGACCGCGGAGATGCTCGAAGCCGACCTGGCCGACGCTGGCATAGCCTACGTGGACGACGCCGGACGCTACGCCGACTTTCACAGCCTCCGACACGCGACGGGCAGCCTCTTGGCAGCAAGCGGCGTCCAGCCTAAAGAGGCCCAAGAGCTCATGCGGCACAGCGATATAAACCTGACGATGTCGCTTTACACCCATACAACTCGGGAGCGACTGGCAACCGCTATTGGCAAGTTGCCGGACCTCGGGGCGCCGAGCAGCCAGCAGCAGCAGGCAAGGCTCACAGGAACGGACGGCAAAGGGGCAATGGATGGAAATCACTCTGCCATTCACTTGGCCAAACAGGGCGGACAAGATGCCCCCCCGCCTGGACGCCAGTGGACAGACGAACGCGATAACGATAATGAAACCGCGTTTTTGAATGAACCAGGCACGAAGGAAAGTCAGGGCCGGAACATACCTTATCTGTTGTCTGAACGAACGTTCGTATTGATCTCAATCCGATGACGGGACGGTCAAAGATACGATGTTGCTTTCTTCTATCCGGATATCGATCTTCTTCTTACGCAATCCCCAACGATCTGAGTCCAGGGCGGGCAGGCCCAGCCGCCTCGCGTCGGCGTTGCCGGCGCTGTCCGTATAGACCCCGGGCAAATCCGCCAGAACGAACAGATACTCGGCTTTCCTTTTCTTCCAGATTTTTCGAATCGGGTCCTTCTTATCGAGAGTCGCCTCGCACGGTCCCCGCCCGAATTGAATGACATGCGTGTACTCCTGAGCGCTCTTTCGCAGCTGGTTTCCGGGTGTCCAGTAGTCGGTCATTGACATCGTCTCCCACAAGTCCTTCTCGAACCTGTTGACTCCCACGAAATGGACCTCTACTGATTTGCTGCAGATGGGATCGCTGGCCACCACAGTAAGCGTCCGCGAGCATCCTCCCGTCAGAAGCCCCAACAAAAGTAATTCAAAGACCCAACATCGAAACCGCATGGCTTTCATTGTCAACTCCATCAATTTCCTAAACATATTTGACCGATATTCCTTATAATCGGACGATACGGCCGTTGACTTTGTCTTTTCTTGCCCTGCCGGCGAGTTCCTACGCGAGATACTCTCGTATCACCGCGGAGATTTCTCGATTGGATTCCCAGTCCGAGACGATGAGACTGCGCGTCTTCAGGATCAAGCTGTCGAGATCCTCCATTGTTGGCTCGAACACCTTGTGAAGCCCCCCCGGCTGGGCGTCGCCATAGTCTTTACACGTACTATCCCGACCCAAGCCCGGAAACATCCTCAAGATTGTTTTCAAAATCGCCCGCCACAGTCCCGGTGGAATGATGCAAAAAGCCTCATCCGAGCTTATATCGTCCCATGTCAGATGGTGGGGTCCCAGTGAGGCAAGCCACCTCTTGTCTTTGTCGAACATGTCACTTATGCCTTTTTCCAAACCCGCGGATTCGTCATACTCGGTTTCAATTTGGTGCATGAGGCTCAACATTTCGTCGAGAACTACCGGCAGACTGTTCGTATTATCAACAAGAAGAATCCTTACGGCCAGGACCGCCAAAGCGTACAGGTCACAGGGCGTGCTCAGAAACGGTATGGTCTCAAACTGTATGTCCGGCAGTGGGACGCCCTCTGCGGCTTTCAGGGCGGAGGCCTCGGGAGCTCTCATATTCTGAGCCGCCGTTCTGAATCGCCATTCACCTTCGGCCATGGCTGAATCGGACTCCAGATAAGCGTAAAGATGAATATCGCCGCACGCGAGACTGATGCTCAACCAGACAAGATCGTGAGGAGTGACATCCATACGCTCCTGGGTGGTCAATGTGCCCTCCACGACCGTCGCATCCGTCGCTTCGGACAAGATGCTGCGTATGCGGACCGCCGCTCGCCCTTTGACTGGAAGCGAGGAGACGACGGGCCGATAGACCGATGTGCCGGAGGCAGGAGATGGCGCATAGTACTGCAGGTCGCTACCCTCAATCGCTAACGCGACCGCGTCCCCGCTATCGCTGAGAACGGCCCTGCCTGTCCACAGAAACGGCAGACCTCGGCCCACGTCGCCAAGCTGGACCTGCCAGCTTTCGGGGCGAAGACCAAGAAGAGGACGTTGAAGATGATAGACCATTGCATGGGTCGATGAAACAATGTCCGCCAGCAGTCTAAGCTTCAAGTGCAGTGTCTCGATAAGCCGTCCGCAACGGCCCCGCCGACCGAGAAAGAGCCGGCCCTCGCGGCATAGATTCTCCTTGTCTTTTCTCAAGGCCTCAATCTGTTCGCCCAGGTCGATGAGAGACCGACCGTGCTTCAGTCCGTCCCACGGCGCGCCGCTTAATATGTCAATGTAGGTTTCTATGCCGATTGGATGATGTTTCCTGGCCAGCATCAGGCCGGCGGTGATGTTAAATGGGATGACGCCGCTGCCGTCCGTCAATATCTCGGACAGCGGCTTTGTGAACTCGTTGGTCGGGGCCCCCGGCGTTACCGGAACCAGGTTCGAGTCGGCCCCGGACGCCGGGACATATAGGTAGCGATGCAAGGAGCTGCCATAACTCGGCAAACCTCTTTGCTGGAGCAACCCTTCATCCGTGCACAGTCTCCACGGCGTTCCCGATCCGGCGTCTATTGGGTGGATGGGCAAGCCGGCAGAAAGGTCCAGTGCTGTGGGCAGCGGGTTGGAACTCTCCGAACCGGTTTTTATTATCGCTGTTGCATCGGCTTGCTCAAAGGCCAGGACCTGCCTCTTCCAACGGTTGTCGAGCATCGCGTTTGAAAGTGACAAGCGATCTGCAGCAGGCGTGTTGAGCAGCGTTCCGCCGTTCTGTATCCACAGTTCAAGCCAATCGAGCACCCGGCTCGAAGCGTCAACAATACATCCCAAGAACACTTTTGCGTCAATGGTATTGCGGAGCACAATGAGATGACCTCGCGCAGGGTCCGGATCGGATCTGGCAAGGACACAAATCTTCAGCACCGATGATTCCTGGTCCACGGTAATCGGTACCGCAATGTAACCATCGGGTAATTTCTTGAGACCGCTCGTGGTGTTCGGAAGCGACACAGGCAACCCGCCCTAATAACCATCGCAAAATTCAGCACATTTCGACGAGACAAACAACAACTTCCAACGTATTGGCATCCGGATTTTATCGAATGGTACTCAGGTGTCAACCAATAAATGCTTGTTATTTGCCTGTGATTGCCCACGCCCTGCTTCGCAGGGCCTATCCGGCCTGGTCTGTGAAATAGAGAAAACCACAAAGGTCCTTGATTGTCTGCGCCGACTGAATTAGGATTGTGTGTTGAATACCTATTGGGCTGTAGCGGTAATTCGACAAACGATGACGAACGTTTTCCGATGCAATCTCGGGGAGCCGAGCTTGCACGAGTGAGGTGAACAGCCGTGTCCGACCGAGTCTCTTTGGGAAATGCAGATTTTGAGTTCCGTACGCTTACCTCGTTTGCACCGTGGAAGGCGAAGGATGACACGCCGTTCTGCATGGCGGTGTTAGCTGATTTCAGCGGTCGGGGCAATATCGGCCTGTGTGAAACAGGTCCCGCACTTGCCGCTCGTCGGCGACTCGTCGTGGACGTTGACAACATAGAGCAACTACCAGGAAAACTGGGTTGCAGACTTCATGTTGCTTTGGGTGGGAAAGACGGCCTTCTTTTCTCGATGGGATTTGGCGAGTTGAGCGATTTTCACCCTGACCAGATTCTCCAGCGGCTGGAGGTCTTTCAGAAGCTGAACAAGACTCGTGGGCTTCTGCAAGATCCGGCGACGTTCGCCGAGGCCGCTTCACAAGTGCGCTCGTGGGTCGCGACCGACCGGGAAACCACCCAGTCGCAGGACAAACAGACCCAAAGCCCCAAAGCCCGGGAAGAATCTGACGCTGACACGATTGAACGGCTGATTGGAAAGCCCGCGAGCCGGGAAAAAGCTGAGACGAGCGGATTGGCCGACGTGGAATCGCTCATTCGCGAGGCAGTAAAACCCTATATTGTCCCGGCCCCCGACCCTCAGCAGGCTGAGCTTATCGCTCAGGTTGACCGTGCAATGAGCGGTCAAATGCGTGCGATTCTTCATCACCCGGACTTCCAGGAACTTGAGGCGGCGTGGCGGATGCTCCACTTTCTCGTCAGCCACGTGGAGACGGACGAAACATTGAGAATATACGCGATCGACGTCACCAAAGCAGAACTGGCGGCCGACCTGGCGTCAGCGGACGCGCTGCAATCTACCGGTGCGTACCGGCTTCTCGTTGACCAAAATGCCGGCGTCGTGGGGGCCGAGCCGTATGCTCTCTTGGTTGGAGCCTATACGTTCGATCAGACCGCGGAGGACATCAAGCTGCTCCGTCAGCTCGGGCGGTTGGCGCAGGCCGCGGGCGCTCCGTTGCTGACGGCGGCTCATTCGCATTTTGCAGGCTGTGCGTCAATCGCCGCCACGCCCGATCCGCATGACTGGCACTGGCAGGCTTCGCCGGCCGCCGGCCCACTATGGCAGCAGTTGCGATGCTCGCCCGAGGCGGCCTATCTCGGTCTGGCCCTGCCTCGCTTCCTGCTTCGCTTGCCTTATGGCAACGACACCGACCCTCTGGAGAGGTTCGATTTCGAGGAGTTCTCGCCTTTCGCGGGTAACGAGCAGTATCTTTGGGGCAATTCAGCCGTCCTCTGCGCGTGCCTGCTGGCCGAGGCCTTTCGGGAATTCGGTTGGACACTGACGCGAGGGCTTCGCTGTGACGTGACGGGTTTGCCCATGCACATATACGAGTCTGATGGCGACAAGCGCGTCACCGCCTGCGCCGAGACAACCCTCACCGAGCGTGCGATGGAAGTTCTTATTGAAAAAGGGCTTATGCCGGCGCTTTCAATTAAAGGCCGGGATGCAATTCGCGTACCGCGCTTTCAGTCGATAGCAGAGCCGCCCGCCCCGTTGACAGGGCCCTGGCGGTAGTAAGGCGGGTAATCGATCTCAGCCCCCGATCATAACGGTAGGCAAGCCAGCGACGATAGTGCCTCCGTGCGCCATGCTGTCACCCATTCGAGCGGCGGGCCGGCCGCCGATCAGCACGGTCATCGAGCCCTTGACGATAGCATCCGGCGGGCCGGCGCAGGTGGCCGCATCGCCCATGCAGGCAGCGGGCAGACCGCCGATAAGGACGGTCGGGCAGCCGGGCGGCAAAATCGGGCCTCCCACATGTGGCTTGGGCCCTACCGGCGTCGGATCCTGCATCGGACACGTGTGCATATCACCTACTCTTGCTGCCGGAGGCATTTCTGATTCTCCTTCTCATATACATGTTTTTGCTTTTCCCATCTCACCGACCCGCTTGCCACGGACTCGTAACTTATGATTCAAAGGCTGATCCTATTATTTCCCTTGATCTTTCATAGGTTTTTCTTTTAGGGGGTTATATCCTTTACAGTTTGGACAATTACTACCCACAGCAAGTTTAGGTTCCCCAGGTGGCCGCCACCCAGTTGGGTCAAAATCACCCTCACACCTAACGCAGTACAACAATACGCCTTCTTTAGCAGTAGTGGATTGGGATTTCTTCTGTGGTGTTGTTTGGGGCTGGGTCTTCTTCAGCGGCTGCTGTTCGTAAATACGTCTATCTACGAGAAGAAGTTTCGCCTCGTCTGTCTTTTTATCTTCACCGGAAAAATCTATGCCATTCTCAAGGTTGTCAATGTACTTCTTTATTTCTTCATTCTGTTCTTTTTTCTGTTCTTCTTTGTCCAGGAAAATGTCCCCTTTTTCTCTTGTTCCATTCATTTCCTCTTTTGTGTACAGTCCTGCTTCCTTGTCCGCCGTGAAGTTTAGGGCATTCTTGACTGACTTGCTCCAACTATCTATTTTCTTTTGATCTTTTTCATCGAGAACATCCTTGGGATACGCCTCATTGGCGGTATCAATATCGGATATACATTTGATAAGCTCGAAAAGATCGTCGCTGCCTATATCCTTTTTGATACGTTGGTTTTTTCGGTATTTATTTAGATTTCTTAAATCTTTCTCTGGAGGACATTTCTTGAGAATTTTCGAAGCCACTTTTTTATATGTAGCAGTTGCGTCTTTTAATTTGTTTTTTATCTCCTCATATTTTTCATTATTAAGTTTCTTGCGTTTCTTAACTTCTTTCGTCCTTTTTTTAAAAACATTTTCAGTCGTTTTTAGAAACCTTGAAAGGAGCTTTCCTCCTTTTGCAGGAAAGTCTTTATAAGAGTTTTTTACATTGTCTATGATTTTGTCCCAGTCATATTCCATTGACATGATAAATTCGCATGCCAATGCTTTTCTTTTTTGTTCATTCCCCCATATAGTGTGATAGCTTTTCATGTGCGGTGATTTGAATACATTGACACAATCATTTTTATTTTGATCAATCACTTCAAAGGTACCAATTTTACTCAACTCATTGAGGTGCTTATCCAGTTCGTTGACCGTCGGGCCAATCTTAAAACCCTCCTTTGCGAGTTCCATGAACTTTTTTGCTTTGAAAAACTGGTTGGCATAGAATCCTTCACTCCTTCCAAACGGGGTGGCATCGTTGCCATCAATAGCCACCACAATTCCCAGCATGCCCTGATCATGAAAAACACCTTGTTTACAAAAATCTTCCCATGCTTTATATAAGAGATACCAGTTGGGTCGATAATGACCGCTCGCATTATCCACGGCAATGAGTTTGCCATTCCATGCAGCAAGAATCCCTGCGGCCTGGACTGCTTTGCCGGACCACATAGTGGAATGAAATCCTGCTTTCGCTTCGTTCCGCTGTACAGCGATCTGCCCTTTTCGAATCGCATATAACAGCCCCTTGATATCAATTGACACAGGACGAACAACAATTTCTAATGGTTTGTAAGAGAATTGGCCTATTGTAGAAGACATTTTATTCTCATAATTCTTAATCAGGACATGTAGCGGCGCCTTCGTTTTTTCCACATCCTGAGACTCCACGGATATGGGTATCGACAGTTTTTTTGTTTTAGAGTCATCTGGGTACTCCAAAAGTAATTTCTCTTCACCTATTTCTAATACATTATTGACACCATAGTAATTCGCATATGTGGAGATGACAAAATTGTCGATCAATTTGTTAAAACTTTCACTTGAGTCTTTTATACGCTGTTCTAATGTGTACGCATCTGTACAATTTGAATAATTCCATATCGGTATTCTGTCCTTGTCTATTGGTCTTGGTTTTGGGGATGCTCCGAATTTCGTTCGTTCGTAAGGACGTTCTTTTGTATCTGAGAAGACGGTTGTATAGAGACCGCCGTCCTGCCACATTACATAACGATTGATCTTATGCCTTTCCAATTTCATTAAATTTCTCTGTTTGATAATCATCCTGCCAAACTCATCCGCGATACCGGTTTCCTGATGGGGTTTGCGATATTTTCTTATATTTTCTAACTTAAAATTGCTATCGGTATAAGCGTTCAAAGCATTCATCGTTCGAGTAAATCTTATGTGAACGGATACTTTATAATCAAGCTTCTCACAGTCTGCAAAAAAAGAGTCAAGATCCTTGAGTTTCTCATATTCCTCGTATCCGGGAAGTTCCTCCAACTCTCTCTGCATTCTGTTTCGATCTATACGGTCTCTTTCAAGATCCACTTTAGTCTTGTCGATTTCCTGCTTTGTCTCATCACTTTCTGCTTTATCCAATTTTTCTTTCGCAGTCTCTATACAACTGCTATGATATTTAATCGTATCATTCCACTGGGTAAAACCAGGAGTTCCGTCCTCAAAATCTTTAAGCTCTCTCTCAGCATTTTCTTTTTCTTCTTTACTGTTCTCTATCTTCTCTTTCTCTTCCTTAATAGTTTTGTCATGCTGTTTAATCTTAGCGTCATTCTTTTGAATATTCTTATCCAGTTTTTTAATGTCCTCCTTCTTATCATCAATCTTTTTCTTTCTGTTATCTTCTAACTTGACGTCTTTACTCTTGATTTCTTTTATCTGGTCCATGACGTCCAATATAAAGGCTTTATATAAAAGAAGGTTCGACAAGTAATTCAGCAGGTTATTGTCTGTTGGCGTCTTATAGGAGATCTTGTTTTTGAGTGAATCCAGTCTCTCCTTTAAGTCATTCTCTTTCGGTAGCTTTTCGTCTTCAGTTAAAAAACGTGGTCTTAACTGCTCACATAGCGCCTGATTAGAATCTGCAAAGTTCGTGAATATTGTGTCGTCGCCCAGTTTTTGATACATTATGCGTGGACGTATTTTCACCGTCCATTTATGTTCGCTCAGTTCTTTTATTATGTCGTCGCAGGACTTTAATTTCGTGTTACTCAGTCCTCTTGGCGCCATTTTTATCAGCATATTCTACTCCTCTCCAGAATAGTGCTGCTCAATTTTATCCAGAGTAGCTTGATCGATTTGGCTAAAGTCACCAGTGAGAATCTCCAGATCGTTGTCTGCCTGGAAATCTCGAATCGCCTCTAAGACCATATAGTCTTCAATGTCGTCATCTTCGCCGCAGTCATAACCCAGATTTTCCAGACGTGCCTTAACACCCGATATCGTGTCAATCGGGTCCAGGTGGCCTAACAGGATTTCAAACACTTGTTCGTCTTCATCTTCGTCTAAAACGATTATGCCTTTAGATGCGTCGGGCGGAATCGTCTCATCCAGGAAACCGTCATTATCGGTTTTTCCTTCCTTTCGAGGAACCGGACGTCCGCTTTTTGTCGTAATGTCAAGGGTGTAGGGGACTTGCTTTCTGAGTGCATCTTCTTCTTCATCTCCTACCCGAAATTGTATTCGTAGCCTCTCAGGGACGCCTTTGCGTCTAAACCGATGCTTCCGCTCTGCCTGGCACGGCTCTTCTTTTAGCTGTTTTTCCGGGATAACAACCGAGTCGCCGGGAAAAAGGGCATTCGGATCTTTGCGCAGTTTTTTGAGTTCTGCATTGTCGGGATGGTCCCATATAGTTTTAGGGAACAGGTTATATGCAAAAGCAATGCTGGAAATGCAGTCGCCCTGCTTAACGGTATATTTCCTGTCAGCCATCAGATCTTCTCCCACGCTTCCTTATCAATATCCGGGAAACAGACCTTGCAAGTACCCTTCTCGAATCCTTCCACGCGGGCAAAGCCCTTTTCGTCGAGCGTACCCTCGGCCACCGAATCATCGGGCAGCGTTATTCTGTACTTCTCGCCGGGGATTCCTTCGTCGTCTTCGCCCACTAATTCGATCTCGATCCAGCTTAATTCCTCTTTCTTTTCTTCGTTGGTCTGGTCTTTGCCTTCCTCGACGGCCTTGGCTTCCTCCTCTTCGGCCGGCGGCTTGAAGGGTTTGACCTGCTGCGAGCCGTACTTGCCGGATTTCGTTTCCATCTGCTGGGCCTTTATCTCGGCTACCTTACCGGGGTCGGCAATATCGGCGTCTTCAGGCTTTTTCGGCGCCGCCGGTGGAACCGGATTACCCGCGCTTCCGCTCTTTTTGCCCATTTTAACACCAAGCTTTTGTCAGTTAATTTTTACGATGCCGCCCTTGACTTCGGTCATTGCACCGCCCTGGATGGACGTCTGGGCCTTTCCATTGACCTGAACCTGCGTGCCATCGATTTTCAATTGGCCGCTGGTGTTTATTTCTATGGTGCCTGCCTCGATGGCGATGTAAGAACCGCCGACGCTCAGAGTGATATTCTGCAGACCCTCGATCACGACGTTCTGCGCTTTGAGGTAGTAATCCTTCGCAGTCTGCTCGGAATGTTTGGCCTTGAAGACCTCGATCACATCGCCCTTGACGGTCAACGAGAGACTCTTGTCAACTTCCTTGGCCTCCTTGCCCTTTACGGTAAGGTGTCGGTCCTTGCCTATCTTTTCCTGATGGTCCGCATCGACCGTTTCGCTGCGGTTGTTATCTACGTGCTCGAACTTGTCCTTTTCCACGTGCAGGTGGCGGTTGTTGCCGACCGTCTCAAAGCGGTCGTTCTTGATGCGGATATCGAGGTTCTTCTCGGCGTGAACATAGATCTGCTCTTCGCCTTTCTTGTCCTCGAAGCGAATTTCATTAAAGCCGTCCCCGCCCTTGCTGGAGTTGGACTTGAGGGTGGACATCGTCTTGTTGCCGGGCAGGTCGTACGGGGGCTTGGCTTGCGCATTATAGACTCGACCTGTTATGATTGGCCTGTCGGGATTGCCTTCGAGAAATTCGACAATGACTTCCTGGCCGATGCGCGGTATATACATGCCCCCCCAGTTCTTGCCGGCCCAGATCTGAGCCACCCTGATCCAACAGGAGCTGTTCTCGTCAGCGTTGCTGTACCGGTCCCAGTGGAATTTCACTTTGACCCGGCCGTACTGGTCCGTATGGACCTCCTCTCCGGACGGGCCCACCACTATGGCCGTTTGCGGACCGGAGATCGATGGTTTGGGGGTAGTCCGCGGAGAGCGAAACGGCTGCGAACTCTCGATCGCAGTGAAATCGCACGAATAGATAAGCTCGCTGCCTCCAGTGCCGGCTGAGAATATTTCGTCGCCTTTAATCGTATAATTCGCCGAGCTAATCAGGTATTCGCGATTCTGGTCGGCACGGGGATGGCTGGCAAGACTGAAGGTAAATCCGGCACAGATGCCGCGCGCGTCGCTGCGAGCGGTGGCGACCTCGTACTGAGCCTGAAGCTCCTGGATTCGCTTTCTTGCGTACTCTTCTCCATCGCCGGTCTCGGTGTAATCGCCGGGATAGTCATACATCTCGAACTCTGCAAGCGTGTGTCCGCGGCCTATTTTCGCCCTTGCCTGCAGGTCTCTTTGGGTATTCTCGAAATCAAAATCATTCAGGGCATAGGAGCCCGGCTGCAGATGGCTTTCAACCACCCAGTCGGAAACGCACTCTTCAGTGGTGGTTCCCTTGTCAGCAGGTTGGTAGGTGAGCTCTGCGAAGTCTGGATAAGGCTCGTGGGCGCCGTATGAATCCGCCAGAACCAGCGAATGTTTGCCGTTCTCGTGCCTGAAGAAATAGTAAATCCCCTCGTGTTCCATCAACCGGCTTACGAACGCAAAATCAGTCTCGCGGTACTGCACGCAATATTCCCATTTGCGGTACCGGCCGCTCAAGCCATCTTCGAAATTCGTGAATCCGTGATCGCGAAAAACCTGCTTAATGATATCAGGAACGGTCTTGTCCTGGAACATCCGGCAATTCGACGTGCGGCTCAGGAACCACAGCCAGGGCACCACGGTCGCCCGGTAGCGGGCCAACTGACCGGCGGTTGTAAGCTGCGTGAAGCGGCTAATATGCCCGTTGAAATAGCGTGAGCCGCCAGCAAGCAGATCAAGACGGATCGTCACATTTTGGCCGACAATGTCGGCGGCTTTGATCTGGCGATTCTCGCTGGCCAGTTCCAGGCGGTATTCAAACGGCCGTCCGAGCGCTTCGGTCCCGGAGACGCTTGTCAGCAAAAGTGCATCCTCGCCCAGCGGCGTTTCGATCGCCAGTTCCCTATTCTTCTGTGTCGGTTTTTCTGCCATTTTGTAATTCCGCCTAACGCTTCAGAAACGCTTTTGCTCCACACCCGGTTTGTCGACACCCGTGAATTTATCGGCAGTTACACTCTTTCTGTGCCGTACGTCTCAGCGGAACGAGTACGTCAGTTCGCTGTCTTTGACGCCCACATGGACCCGTCTGGCGGCTTTGCCTTCCATAAGACGTATCAGCAACTCCTGACCTATCTCCGGAAGGACCGTGTTGGTCAGAATCGCATCCACCGTTCGCGCTCCGCTCTCAACTTCCGTGCACCGACCGGCAATAAGACCCACCACTTCGTCATCGTAGCTGAACGGTATGTTGTGATTCTGCCGCGTGCGCCGGCCTATGCGGTCCAACTGCAGGCGAATAATAAGCGCGAGGGTTTCGTCATTGATCGGGCAGTAGGGAACCACAACAAGCCGGCCCAGGAGAGCCGCAGGGAAGACCTGAAGCAACGGCGCGCGAAGAGCCTTACATAGACCTTCAGGCTCCGGCATGAGCTGCGGGTCTTTGCACATATTCATAATCAGGTCCGTGCCGACGTTGCTTGTCAAGAGGATAATCGTATTCTTGAAATCAATCACTCGCCCTTCCGCGTCTTCCATGACTCCTTTGTCGAATACCTGGAAGAATATCTCGTGCACGTCCCGATGGGCCTTCTCGACTTCATCGAGAAGAACAATACTGTAGGGACGCCGTCGTACCGCTTCCGTAAGTACTCCTCCTTCGCCGTACCCGACGTAGCCCGGAGGCGAGCCTTTGAGCGTTGAGACCGTGTGAGCTTCCTGAAACTCGCTCATGTTGATCGTTGTTATGTTGCTCTCGCCGCCGTACAGGGCTTCCGCCAGGGCCAGTGCGGTCTCGGTCTTGCCTACGCCGCTGGGCCCGACCAGCAACATGACGGCAATCGGGCGGTTCGGATTCTCGATGCCGGCGCGCGAAGTTCGAATACGCTTGGCGATTGCGGCCAGCGCGTGGTCCTGGCCTATCACGCGTTCCCGCAGCTTGTCCTCCAGATGCAAAACCGCTTTAATCTCATCCCGGACCATTCCCCCGACGGGAATGCCGGTCCAGTCGGCGACAACCGAGCTGACCGCCTGGGCATCGACACAAGGCAGGATCAAAGGCTTTTCGCCCTGCAGCTTCTTGAGTTGACCCTGAAGCTCCTTGAGCTTCTTGAGCAGTTCCACTCTGTCCACCTGCTCCTCGGCATCTGCTTTCTCGGCGGGTGACTCGGCGGACTCAATTGTCTGAGCTTCAGGTCCCTGTTCCGTTTTCTCTTTGGTCTTCGGGAGTTTCTTCTCGGTTTCCTTTGCCTGTTCGATTGTTCCTTCGCCGGCCTGCCGCAATTTAGCGCGAATATCCAGAATTTCGTCAACCTTTTCTTTTTCCTTCGACCAGCGATCTTCCAGCTCGGCCTGTCTCTTTTTTTCGGATTCGAGCTTCTTGGCCACCTCAGACTGGCGGCTCTTGTGGTCAACGCCCGTGGCCACTTCCCGGCCGATAATTTCCAGTTCCGTCCCCAATACCTGGATGCGACGCCGGCAGTCGTCCAGTTCCGACGGGACGGCATGCTGGCTGATGGCGACTCGAGCGCAGGCGGTGTCCGTCAGACTCACCGCTTTGTCCGGCAGTTGACGCTCAGCGATGTATCGGTGCGAGAGGCGAACCGCCGCATCCAGGGCCTCATCCATGATCTGGATCCGGTGGTGTTTCTCGAGGTTTGAAGCCAGCGCTCGCATCATGGTCAAAGCCTTTTCTTCGTCGGGCTCGTCGATCTTCACCACCTGAAATCTGCGGGTTAGTGCAGGGTCTTTTTCAATATATTTCTTATACTCCGCCCATGTGGTGGCTGCGATTGTCCGCAACGTGCCCCGAGCTAAAGCGGGCTTGAGCAGATTGGCCGCGTCCCCCGTACCTGCGGCCCCTCCGGCACCGATAAGCGTGTGCGCCTCATCGATGAACAGGATGATGGGTTTCGGTGAACTCTGGACCTCTTCGATAACCTGGCGCAGACGGTTCTCAAACTCCCCTTTCATGCTTGCACCCGCTTGCAGCAGTCCCACGTCCAGGACGCGTACGGAGACGTCCTTGAGCGATGGCGGTACGTCCCCCTGTGCGATTCGCTGCGCGAATCCCTCGACAACGGCGGTCTTGCCCACACCCGCCTCCCCTGTCAGAATCGGGTTATTCTGACGGCGGCGCATGAGAATATCAATGATCTGTCGGACTTCCTTATCACGACCGAGTATGGGATCCATTTCCCCGCGGCGCGCCTTCTCCGTAAGGTCCACGGAAAACCGGGACAAGGCCTCTTGCTTACCCATGGCCGCGGGGGCCATCTCTCCGGGGGCGCCGCCAGCTTCGGCCTCAGCTCGCAGCGAGCTGCCGTCGGTTGCCGCCAGAGATTCCTCCGAGGAGCCGGCGACAATCTTTGCGAAATTGTCGGTTAGCTGCTCGAGCTTGACTTTGTCGAATTCCTTCGAAATTCGCAGAAGGACATTCTTAAGTCCGCTTGTTTTGAGGATGCCCACAACTAAGTGGCCGGTGCGAATCTGTGACTCGCCGAACAGGAGGCTCCCGTAAACCCACCCGCGTTCGACCGCCTCTTCCAGGTGGGCCGACAGGTCTGAGATCGAGGTGGCTCCTCGCGGCAGTCTATCCAATTCCGCGGTCATGTCGGCGGCCAGCCGCGAAGGGTCGATCTCGAAGTGCTTTATAATGCGGTGCAGGTCGGAGTCCGGCAACTTCAAGATCTGGTGCAGCCAATGTACAAGCTCCACGTAAGGATTGCCCCTCAGCTTGCAGAATATTGTAGCGCCCTCAATAGCTTTGTAGCCGATACTATTGAGCTTTCCGAACAACGATGTGCGACTTATGTCAGCCATTGTCAAGTCCCTTCGCCTTGCCTAAAATCACGGTGGGAACAAAAACATTCCTCTGCCACCCGGTCGGGTGCACCATACGAGACGACCAAAGCACTTCGCCCACCCATCCCGGAACGTCAGAATATCACACCCGCGGGTACTTCCCGCGGTATCCGTCCACATTCTCGGCAGAATAATGGACTGTGTCAACCTTTTTACAGGTTTTTCAGAACGAGAGAAGATCAAGTTGCTTGACGGGCGAAACACTCCGGAGGGCGGAGTGGTCTTTCCGAGCCGGAGGCAAACATGGGACCTGCTGCGGCAAGGACACTATCATGGGAACAACAAACGACGACACGCCTGGACTTCGCCAATTTGGGAGTCTTGGGCTTGTAATGAAGGACCCCGCATGCGCCACTCGGATTCAAACTCTCTTGCCGTGCTGAGGGCAATCGGTTAGACTAAACTGAAATACTCAATAAACGATTGTCACCCCCAGCCGTCTGCCTGACAGGAGGCGGCCCCCTCTCGAGAGGGCCTGCACAGCCGTACTTATTCGACGAATATCAAACTCCACGGAGTGGGTTATGATAATAAGCGTATTGTTTCACCCTGCAGAAGAGGCAGATGATGTCGCTGTACGTCAGCCCCATCTTGAAAAGCGTGTTGCATAGGACGCTCAGTTTGGACTCTTTGCTGAACCATCGGAAGCGAATAGTCAGTATGTCACAAGGCGGGTCCGATTGATCGACATACCCAATAATGTCCTCATAGGTTTCTTCATAGCTAAGCGAAGAATCCCCCTTCTTCATCTTTTTCCAGTCTTTTTTGCTGCCGGCCACATCGTGATAGCTCTGGAATTTGGACAAGATATAGTCGCCAACCAACCCTGAACTGGGAATAGACTCTATCTTATCTCCATGCAAGACCCGGTTCAGCATGTGAAGCGGACTACCGCTCGTGGTTTGCCCGTAACTCTGATTGAAGTGCACTGCAGTTACGAAAGCCGGACTCCAAGCTTCTTGACCCGCAATAGCCTCCCCATGGCTGGAGATGATCAGATATTTGGTCTGCAAAGAGTCATGCCTGAACAAACGGAACCTGCCACCTCCAATCTTCAGTTGTCTCGCCATTTTGACACCTCATGTTCTAAAGCTATTCTGATCGCACATACGTGCCATTCTGCCCGGGCTCGGGGCAAAGCCAAGAGACTTCGCAGAATTTTCTGCTTCTTTCCACGCTCCATGGACCCCATCCGGGCCGCAGTCGGCAGCTGCGGTGCCGCAACCTTACTGAGCCGGTACGCAGACCAGGGTCTTGGAGAGGTTTTTTAGTGGACCCCGGTATTTCTGGAAAAAATCTCCTAAGGATGTTGACAGTATGTTCCGATTTCCGTAGAGTTATGTTTTATCTATATGAGAGCCTGAAACGATACTTGGGTGAAGTAGTGTGGCAGTGCAGGTTCCAGGTCTTTCTTGCCGTATGCCAGAGAGCAACTGGCGCCGGTGAGCAGCGGCTTATGAGGTTTCAGCTTATTTTGTATATATAAAGCTGATTCTGATGGTGAAATTTTATATGCAGCCGGTTTTTGGTCTTTTACAGAGAATATAGCGGTATTATTGCTTAAGACCAAATACGAGTCCTTTGAAATATTGGTTTGATGGGATGTGCCATGGCAATTGATATTGAAAGGCTTCTTTCCGAAGTAAGCCCGGAAGCGCCTTGCGGCGAAGACCTTTCCTATGACGCCTCTTTTCTTGCCCTGGAGGACATGCTGCGACCCAAAGCGGGGGGCGGCGTCGTAGCGGGTGTAGAGGAAGCGGCAGAGGAGCCCAACTGGCGTGAGGTGCGTGACAATAGCATGGAGCTTTTACGTCGCTCCAAAGACCTGCGAGTCGCGATGTATCTCGTACTGGCCTCTTTGAGAATGGATGGTCTCGCCGGCCTGCGCAACGGGCTGACTTTCCTGCAGGGACTGCTGGATCGCTTTTGGGAGCATCTTTACCCGAAACTCGACCCGGAAGACAACTACGACCCGCTCGAACGGATCAATATCCTGCAATCCTTGTCCCCGGCGACGGTCAGCCAGCAGGATCCGATGAAGTTCAAGCAGCGGCTGGCGGAAGTTCCCCTGTGTAATTCGCCTCAGATGGGCAGGTTTAGTCTCAGGGATATTCAACTCGCCAAAGGAGTGGTTCCCATTCCAAGTGACGGAGTCGCCGGGCTCCGCGATATGTCGGTCATTGATGCGGCCTTTCAGGATACGGCAACGGACGAACTGTTGGCCGCGTCCAAAGCCAGTGAAGAAGCCATCGAGCATTTGGCGACAATCACCACGGTGTTCTCTAAGAACGCTGCTCAAGGGCAGACACCTGACCTCAGCGATTTCCAGTCGGTTCTGGGAAACATCCACAAGTGCTTACAGGGATATCTGGCAAAGCGTGGTTACGGTGAGGCCGTAGAAGAAGGCGCCCCGGCAGCCGGGACGGCCGGCGGTGAGACCGATAAAGGCGGAATGTCTCTTGCCGGCGAGATTCGGTCGCCCCAGGAAGCCCTGCTGGCCATCGAGAAAGTCTGCCAGTATTTTGACCGTCACGAACCGTCCAGTCCGGTTCCGCTGCTGCTGCGCAGGGCACAGAGGCTGGTCTCGAAAAGTTTCCTTGATGTGATCCAGGATGTTTGTCCGGATGCGATGAGCCGGATTCAGATGCTCGGCGGCGTCAGCGCAGGTGAGTCTGAGGCGGAGTAGTTGAATCCGTGAGTTTTACTGTTCAGGTTTGAGAACGCTGTTCTGCGGCGATCACCATTATTAAGAAAGGACTGAGTATGGCAAAGAAAAGTAGTCAAAAATTCATAGGCCGCAATCGAGCGCCACGAGTCCAGGTGGAATATGATCTGGAGTTATACGGTGCGGAGAAAAAGATCAACCTGCCCTTTGTGATGGGTGTGATGGCCGATCTTTCCGGTAAACCGGCAGAAGGCCTGCCCGGCGTAGCGGATCGCAAGTTTCTGGAGATCGATGTTGATAATTTCGACGAGCGGCTCAAGGCGATGAAGCCGCGAGTTGCCTTCCAGATACCGAACACGCTTACCGGCGAAGGGAATCTCAGCGTCGATCTTACTTTTGAGAGTATGGACGATTTCTCACCGGCGGCAGTGGCACAAAAGGTGGACGCCCTGAACAAATTGTTGCGGGCCCGCACCGAGTTGTCCAATCTGTTGTCGTACATGGATGGTAAGAGTGGTGCCGAAGAGCTCTTGGCGAAGGCCCTCAAGGACAAGGCCCTGCTGAACGCGCTGACTTCGGCGCCGAAACCACAAGCCGAATCTGCCGAGAGTGGCAAGGAGGAATAGTCCGATGGCAGAAGAAATGAAAGATGAACAGAAAGAAGCACAGGCGGCACAGACTGTTGCAATAGAACCAAGTGAATTCGAAAGTCTGCTAAAGAAAGAATTTAAACCGAAGTCAGACCATGCCAAAGAGGCCATCGATTCGGCGGTACGAACGCTGGCCGAACAGGCATTGTCGGATACAGCTCTCATTACCGACGATTCGGTCAGGACAATCGAGTCCATTATAGCCGAGATTGACCGGAAGCTGTCCGAGCAGATCAATCAGATTATGCACCACGAGGACTTTCAGAAGATCGAAAGTGCCTGGCGGGGACTTGCTCACCTTGTGAATAACACGGAAACGGACGAGACGCTGAAGATACGCGTGCTTAACCTCTCGAAGAAGGATTTGGCCAAGACACTCAAGAAGTACAAAGGTACGGCCTGGGATCAAAGCCCGCTTTTCAAGAAACTTTACGAAGAAGAATATGGCTCACCGGGCGGCGAACCTTACGGGTGTCTAATCGGTGACTATCATTTTGATCATAGTCCGCCGGACGTTGAGATACTCAACGGTGTGGCCCAGATAGCGGCCGCTGGACACACACCTTTTATCTCTGCTGCTGCGCCTACGCTGATGAACATGGATTCCTGGCAGGAGCTGAGCAACCCCCGCGACCTGACGAAAATCTTCCAGACGGCGGACTACGCCCCCTGGAGGTCCCTGCGAGAGTCCGAAGATTCCAGGTATATCGCTTTGACAATGCCTCGATTTCTCGGCAGATTGCCCTACGGGTCCAAGACAAGTCCTTGCGAAGAGTTTGATTTCGAAGAGGAAAGTTCCGCCGGCGACCACTCCAAGTATCTCTGGGTGAACTCAGCTTATGCCATGGGTGCTAACATCAACCGTTCTTTCAAGGAGTTTGGATGGTGTGCACGTATCCGCGGCGTGGAGAGCGGCGGTATGGTCGAAGGGCTTCCTTGCCATACTTTCCCGACCGATGACGGCGGTGTGGATATGAAGTGTCCGACCGAGATCGCAATCACGGACCGACGGGAAGCCGAGCTGGCCAAGAACGGCATGATGCCTTTATCGCACTGGAAGAATGAGGATTACGCATGCTTTATAGGCGCCCAGTCACTGCAAAAACCAACCGAATATGAGGATGCTGATGCAACGGCTAATGCCAAGCTGGCCGCAAGGCTGCCTTACCTGTTTGCGACTTGCCGGTTCGCGCATTTTCTCAAGTGCATCGTCCGTGACAAGATCGGCTCTTTCAAAGAACGCGATGATATGGCGAAATGGCTCAATCAGTGGATCACGCAATATGTCACAAGCGATCCCGGCGCTTCGGAAGAAGTTAAGGCCAAGTATCCCCTGGCGGCGGCGGAAGTTGTTGTGGACGAGGTTGAAGGGGATCCCGGGTATTACTCGGCCAAGTTCTTCCTGAGGCCGCATTACCAACTCGAAGGTCTGTCCGTTTCATTGCGACTGGTATCGAAGCTGCCATCGGTCAAGAAGGGCGGTTAATTGGTAGAGTCTGATTTGATATTCAAAATGCTTAACATGGTTTGTGTATTAATAAGTTGAGCGCAGGAATGTAGAGAAACGTTTTATTTATATAAGGAGTTGACAAAATGGCAGGTGATAGTTTTCTGAAGATCGATGGAATCCCAGGTGAAAGTACCGACGAAAAGCATAAGGACTGGATTGAGATAACGTCGTACTCTTCCGGTGTTGCTCAGATGGCCGCAGGTGAACGAAGCACGGGTGGGGCGGCAACCGGGGGGCGATGTAGCCACCAGGATATCTCCATTGGTAAGGCGATGGATAAGGCTTCTCCCACGCTTAATCTGTACTGCTGCCAGGGCAAGCACATCCCTAAAGTGGTAATCGAACTCTGCCGCGCCACCGAAGAAAAGACAAAATACATGGAATATAAAATGGAGGACGTGATAATCTCGTCGGTCAGTGTCGGCGGCGGTGGGAGCGGCCTGCCAACCGAATCGGTGACCTTCAACTATGGCAAACTGACGTGGAACTATATCCAGACGGATCACAAGACGGGCGAAGTTAAGGGTAACGTCGAGAAATTCTGGAGCCTGATTGACAATAAGGGCGGTTAGTAATCGGCAAACAGGCATCCAGTTACCGTGTGCCGGCTTTCTGTGCTTTAATATTGCGCGGCAGGAGTGTCTAATGCCCGTGATGGAGGTTTATTGTTATGCAAACGGAAGAATTTCTGCGAGCCGGCCAGCTCAATGAGGCATTGGCCTCCCTGGAAGGTGAGATTCGCAACGATCCTGCGAATGCCAAGCTTCGGGTTTTCCTGTTTCAGTTATTGTGCGTTCTGGGAAATTGGGAGCGAGCCCTCACTCAGTTAAACACCGCCGCAGAGCTTGATCCTGTGAATTTACTGATGGCTCAGGTAGGCCGGTCCGCACTCAACTGTGAGGTGCTGAGGGGCCGGATATTTGCCGGCAAACGCTCACCCCTTATTTTCGGAAAACCAGACGACTGGGTCGGGCTCCTGGTACAGGCCAATCAGTTGGTTGCTGAAGGAAAGTACGAGGCATCGCAGGAGCTCAGAGAGAGTGCCTTTGAGGCAGCTCCTGCCGTCGCCGGCACTCTTGACGACGAGCCGTTTGAATGGATTGCCGACGCAGATACCCGGTTTGGCCCTGTAGTGGAGGCCATTGTTGACGGCAAGTACTACTGGGTTCCATTTACGGCGATCAAGCGAATTCAAATTGAAGCACCGAGCGATCTGCGCGATGTCGTATGGGTTCCGGCTCATTTCACCTGGGTCAACGAGGGAACGGCCCCCGGCCTGATACCGAGTCGCTATCCCGGTTCCGAATGCAGCGAAGACGAAGCCGTTCGCCTTGCGCGAAAGACCGAATGGACTCAGAAACCGGCAGAGGTGTACCTTGGCCTGGGCCAGCGTATGTTCGCTACAGACAAGGGTGAATTCCCACTATTGCAGGTTCGACAGATAGAATTGAACCACAATAATGACGTAGAACAACAAGGTGGAACAGATAATGGCTGAACTGACGCCAATGGAACGTCTGCAACCATGCTTGCTTGACCGTCTTACTGATGATGAACCCGATTCGCAAAAGGAGAGCCGCGATCAACGCGTAATATCCTTGAGAAGATACAAACGGGCGGTCGTTCGTGACTTGGCGATGCTGCTCAACTCAAGAAATCATCCTTCGCAAGACGCCATCTATGAGTTTAGTGAGGCCTCCCATTCTGTCCTTAATTACGGCATACCGGACTTGTGCGGCATACCCGTACTGAATATAAGGCCCGCTGAAATAGAGGCGCAGATCAAGCGGTTCGTCTTGTGTTTTGAGCCCAGAATCGCGCCGGGTTCACTATCGGTTCGAATGGCCTCCCCCACCGATTCCGAGTACGTCCGTGCCGTTTCATTCGAGATAGAAGGTGAGATGTGGGCGCAGCCGTTCCCGGACCATCTTTTTGTCAAGACCGAGGTCGATTTGGAAACCGGCCACCACAAG
The DNA here is from genome assembly GCA_035529475.1 of Sedimentisphaerales bacterium. Classification (GTDB taxonomy): domain Bacteria; phylum Planctomycetota; class Phycisphaerae; order Sedimentisphaerales; family Anaerobacaceae. The sequence goes on from DATKWR010000381.1 coordinate 22,044, forward strand.
TTGAAAGGCGAGGTGAATGGATAGGCGCTTCTTGGACCTATACAACCGCGAACTCGCACATCTCCGGGTGATGGGGACCGAATTTTCCAGGCAGTTCCCCAAAATAGCCGGGCGTCTTGGCGGATTGGACGAGTTTCAGGCGTGTCAGGATCCTTTCGTCGAGCGCCTGTTGGAGGGTTTCGCTTTTCTCGCAGCCCGAGTCCAACTGAAACTGGATGCGGAGTTTCCAAGGTTCACCCAGTCTCTGATCGAGACGATTTGCCCCCATTATCTGGCCCCTACACCGTCTATGTGCATTGTTCAGTTCAAGCCGGCATTGGATGAGAAGGGGCTTGCCGAGGGTTTTCCGATCCCCCGTGGCAGCTCACTTCAGAGTATGCTGGGTAAATCAGATCAAACCCGATGTGAATATCGCACAGCCCACGACGTTACCCTCTGGCCCATCAAGTTGAATCAGGTGGATTATTATACTCGCGAGCTGGCCTCCCTTGATATCCCCGCGGTACTCAATGTCAAAGCCGGGGTCAGATTGCGGATGCAAACGACGGCCGGACTTCGCTTCAACGAGTTGAAGTTAGACTCTTTGAATCTGCATCTAATGGGAGTCGGTGAGGTCCCGATGCATTTGTATGAGCAGTTTTTTGCGAACGCTGCGGCGCTTGTCGTGCAACCCGCTGCCAAGCCAGTACAGTGGCGCAAAATTATCGATCCTTCCTGCATCCGACGTGTGGGGTTCGACAACAAACAAAAGCTCTTGCCGTACGATGCTCGGTCCTTTCAAGGATATCGACTTTTGCACGAGTACTTTGCATTTCCTCAGCGGTTTCTGTTCGTAGAGCTGGCCGGTTTGGGGGACGCGATCAGGCGTTGCGACGAGAATCAATTGGATGTAATTATCCTGTTTCGAGAGCCGAAAGTCGAACTTGAGGGGACACTGAGCGCCGACAACTTCGGCTTATTTTGTTCTCCCGCTGTAAACCTTTTCGAGAAGCGCCTCGATCGCATTCCGGTGTCCGACCGATTTTTTGAATTTCATGTCGTTCCGGACAGAACGAGGGCGCAGGACTTTGAGGTTTACAAGCTGACGAAGGTCATCGGCTATGGAGCCAGGTCGGACCTGCTGCAGGAGTTCCTGCCTTTCTATCTGGCAAAGGATCTCACGGACAGCAGCACGAGTGGTTATTATGTGGTGAACCGAGTCCCAATGCCTAAGACTCAAGAGGCCGGCGCGAAAGCCAGAAGGTCGCGAAGTTATGCAGGCAGCGAAGCTTATATATCGCTCGTAGATTCTCATGCCGCACCGTACAGTGCTGATGTGAAGCAGTTGGGCATCGAGGCGTTGTGCACGAACTGTGATTTGCCCCTGCACATGCCGGTCGGGATAGGAGCGTCCGACTTCACCATGGAAAAAACCGCGCCCATTACGTCAATCCGTTGCGTCGGATCTCCGACTTCGCCCAAACCGTCTCACGTCGAAGGTGAATTTGCCTGGCGCATCATCAATCACCTGTCGCTGAATTACCTCTCGCTCAACGACACGAGTGAGGGCGAGGGCGCGTCGGCACTTCGTGACATTTTGAAGCTATATAGTGACAGCAGCGATTTGCAGACCCGCAAGCAAATTGACGGCCTCAAATCGATAAGTTCCAGGCCGATCACGCGCAGGATAACCGGATCGGGCTCCGTCGCCTTTGCACGCGGCCTGGAGGTAACCGTAACGCTTGAAGAAGCGGCGTTTGAGGGGACCGGAGCTTTTCTGCTTGGGGCCGTTCTCGAACAATTTTTTGCCAAATATGTTTCAATTAATTCTTTCACCGAAACGGTGGTCAAGACCCTTGAGCGTGGAGAGATTGTACGATGGACGATGAGAAACGGGCTTCGACCGATTCTCTGATCAAAGGCTTGAGGAGCAGGCCGTTCGATTTCGACTTCTTCCAGGCCGTCCGTCGACTCGAATGCGCCAATTCGACTCTGCCGCGGGTCGGACATTCACGCCGGCCGCAATCTGACCCCGTCAGGTTTTGTCAAAACGTCTCGCTGGCCTTCGCGCCTGCATCACTTGCAGCCTACGACGAGGCCGCCGATGAACAGCCGGCCCGGATGGTTGTCAACTTTTTCGGACTGCTTGGTCCCGGCGGCCCGATGCCACTGGCGATCACGGAGTATGTCTATGACCGCCTGCATAATCACAAAGACAAAACGCTCGCGAGTTTTCTTGATATTTTCAATCACCGGATGATCTGCCTGTTCTACCGCGCTTGGGCGCATAGCCAGCAGACCGTCAGCCATGATCGCAAGGGCGAGGACCGTTTTGCCGCTTACCTCGGCAGCTTGTTTGGAATCGGCGATGATTCTCTCGGCAACAGAGACGCTTTACCTGACGTGGCGAAGCTTCATTATTCCGGACGTCTCGTTTGCCAGACAAAGAATGCGGAGGGATTGCGGGCGATCTTGGAGGACTATTTTGGGATTCCGGCGGACATACGGCAGTTTGTCGGGCGGTGGATTGACTTGCCCGAAGAGTATCGTTGCCGCCTGGGGACAGGTCCCTCAAATGCGCAATTGGGTTCAACATTAATTTTGGGAAACCGTTTTTGGGAGTGTCAACAGACGTTCGGGATCAGGTTTGGACCGATGGACTTTTCTCAATATCGGCATTTTCTACCGGGATCTGATAGCGTTCAGCGCCTAATCTCCTGGATTAGGAACTATGTGGGAGATGAGTTCAGGTGGGAGCTTCAGTTGATATTGAAGGCTTTTGAGGTTCCGGGCATACGTCTGGGTAAAACGGGGCAGTTGGGATGGTCAAGCTGGCTCGGTACCACCAAGTTCGAGAAAGACGCCGACGGTCTTGTACTCAGATCCTTGCAGATGTAGCCTGTCCCGGGCTTCGCATGGGCTTTTTCAGTTGACAAGCTTAGTGGCAGGGTCGAGAATAACGGCTTACGCATAACACTGTTTTCTCAAGATTATTGTGGAAAGACTATGCCTGCGAACCATAAGGACAAGATAGAGAGTCGTGTTCTTGAGACCGCGAATCGGCTTCGTCTGATACAAGCCGACTTTGCCGACGAGAGCAACCAGACGAGAAGAGACTACCTCTGCGAAGAGATTGAGAAAGCGTTAGCGACCCTCTTGCCCGCCGAGCGGGAGGAATTCCTGCGAAGATTACTGGAGCGGTTTCCCACCGGTGGTTTCATCACGCCGCCCGAGGGGGGAGTCCGGGAGACTGAAGGCGATTCGACAGCGGGCGAAGCAAGATTCAGAAACGTGGATTTTCTCATTCAGAATCTGTTAGAAACAGTCCCTACTCTTACGGAGGAGCAGAAGGTCATTATTGACAAGAGTCTGGAAGAGGCAGGACTGCGGCCGCACGTCAAGGACGACGATTCCCTTGACGTGGGGCAAGAACTCAAGGCGAAGCTTCAGATGAGCGGTGAACGCCGTCTTGCTGCCGCAGAGCTGGCCGAACTGAGCGCGATGCTTGTTGAATTTGTTTTAAAGCTCGAACCTCTGGTTTGGAACACTTGGCGTACGCTGTCGCCCCGATCCGCTGTTCGTCCCCAGGGTGCTCTGGCGAAGAAGATCGGGCAGTTTCTATCCAAAGAGGCTGAGGTATCGGGCAGTTCGGTTGACGAGGATCTTAAAGTTCTGCAGAGACTGATTGCCGCCATGATTACCGCGGTCAGCCGAGCGGGGTCCCAGTTTGCGAAACATCATCTCGCCAAGTTTTCACCTCCTGAAATTGCCGCGTTGGCAAAAATGGAACCCGGAAGTGTTTTTGTCAGCCACGAAGTAAAGTGCTGGCGAAAATACGTCGAGCTGGCCGAAACATTGAATGAAGACGCCATTGACATGGAGATAAGAAAGGCCGTTGTTGATCACGTGGAGTCTCTGGTGAAAGGAATGAGGCGGTGACACAAATGCAGGGGAATGCGGTATGGCTATAGAAGGCGAAATTCATTGGCGTGAGGGACTTTTCCTCCAGCCTCATCACCTTCAGATCATGCAAAGGAACATTCAGGAGAGGTTTGCAAGGCAGTCTCGCCTGACCTGGAGCTATCCCTACGGTCTGATAGAGGCAAGGATATCTGACGACCAACTGGAGAATATGAGAGTCTCTTTTGACCGGCTGCGTGCGATGATGCCGAGCGGGCTTGAAGTCAACGTTCCGGACAATGCGCACCTGCCCTCGCTCGATATCAAGCAGGCATTTGCATCTTCCGGCGGCGCCTTGACGATAAGTCTTGGCGTCCCTGTGTGGTACCGTTCCCGCGGCAATGTTGTTGAAAAAGGAGATGATCAGGATTGGCGCGCCAAACGCACGTATCGGGTCGCCGAGGTCGAGAAAACCGATGAAAACACAGGTGACAACCCGCAGCCCGTCCTGGTTCGTCAGATCAACGCCAGATTGCTGCTCGATCAGGACGATCGCTCCGATCTGGAAGTGCTGCCGTTGTTGAGGATCATCCATGGGGTGGGCGAAGACGTCGGGCTGCCTCGGCGGGATGCAGCCTATATCCCCCCGTGCTTTGTCGTCGGGGGCTCTTCCGTCCTGCGAGAGCTGCTGGTTGACTTGGCCAACCAGGTTATGGCCAGCCGAAATGAACTGGTCGTTCAGATCAACCGGGGTGGTTTCAGCATTGAGAATATGCGCGGCGTTCAATTCGAACAAATGCTGCGCCTAAGAACGCTTAATCGCTTCAGTGCTCAGTTGGGTCCTCTGATTGCAGTCCCCGGCAGAGTGGCGCCGTTTCAGATGTATCTCATGTTACGGGAGCTGCTTGGCGAGCTGGCCGCCTTGCGTCCCGACCGCGATCAGTTTGAGGTCGCTGCGTACGATCACGACAGTCCGGCGGTTGCCTTCAACGAGCTTTCCACCCGGATTCGAGGGCTGCTCAAAGGCGTCGTACGGGCCAAGTACCTCAAGATCGCCCTCACGCTGGATCATGAGGAGAAAATCTTTGCAGGAACGCTGACCGAGGAAGCGTTATCTCTGCCCAATGAGTATTTTCTTGCCATCAGAACCAAGCAGGACCCGTCGGAATTGGCCAGGTTGGTGTTGGACCGCGACAAGTTCAAACTGATGCCCCACAGTCTTGCAAATCAGCGGGTGTTCGGCATGCAACTTGCCCAGGAACTGTATCCGCCGGTGGAACTGCCGGCCCAGGTTGGCCTGCATTATTTTCGCGTGGTGCGTGCCGAAAGCGCGCGGCTCTGGGATCGAATACAGCAGGAGCGGGCGATCGCCGTGCGGTGGCCCGGTGTTGAAACGTCCGATTTTGAAATCACGCTCTATATGACTGTTCCTGATACGGAGGCACGGTAAATGACCCTGCTTGAATTGTGCGAACCGCTTTTCCAGTATGTGTGTCGGGTGCGTCGGTCGGCTCGAATGGGGCGCAGCATGGGGATGGACGAGGTCCGAAACGACATCGCGGGGATATTCAATGAAATGAAGGCAGAGGCATTGAACAGCCCCGGACTGGTTACGCAGTACGACAAAGTTGAATTGCCTCTCGTTTTCTTCACCGACTTCATGATAAAAGAGAGCAATCTGCCCTTTGCGGCGGACTGGGTCGAGCTGGGCCGGGAACGAAACGAGCTGGCGGGAGATGAGAAATTCTTCGATTTGCTCGATGCGGAGCTGGCGGACCCCAGTGAGGCCGCGACCCAGAGGCTGGTGATATTCTACACGTGTCTCGGATTGGGTTTCACGGGCGTGTACACCGGGCAGTTGGAGAGTATCCAGCGGATGTTCGCGAGAATCTCGGGTCGTATTTCAGGCCTGATGGACGCGGACAAGAAATCTTATATTTGCCCGGAGGCCTACGAAAACGTGGATACACGAGATTTTGTCGAGCCGCCCGGGGCAAAGCTGGTAGGGATTGGAATCACCCTCATCGCTCTGATCATCATCTGGGCCGTGGCGTATTGCTGTTTGTTCAAATGGACCTCCGATGATCTCACCACGTCCCTGGATATGATCACGGGACAACAGAAAACGCCTTCTGCTGTCGAATAAACGTACGGTAGTGCCAATTAGTCTAAAAGGATGTGTCAAGAATATGGTGCCTGGAGTTTCAATTTACAAGAACCTTCCCACGCCGATAAAGCTTGCAGTCCTGGTGATCACGGGCGGCGGCATTTTGGCAGGGATGGTTTATCTGATTCCGTTGCGGGTCCTCTGGATCATATTCATCGGCCTTGGGCTCGTGGCCCTGCTTCTTTTTATCTACTGGCGCTTTTTGAAATGGCTACAGAAGCGCAAGGCCGCGCCGATGGAAAATGGTGTTATCCGGAACACGAACGCAACGCCGCAAGGCGTGAGCCAGACGGCCCACTTGGCACGACTGGACGATTTGCGCAAAAAATTCGAAGAAGGGATCGTTAAGTTTCATGCCGCCGGAAAAAGCCTCTACAACTTCCCCTGGTATATGATCGTGGGTGAACCCGGATCGGGAAAGACAGAGGCGATACGTCACTGCAATGTTGGTTTTCCGCCCGGACTGCAGGATCAGTTTCAGGGAGCCGGCGGTACACTGAACATGAATTGGTGGTTTACCGATCATGCGGTTGTCCTTGACACCGCGGGCCGGCTGATGTTCGAGGAGGTCGAAACCGGCGGGTCAAGCGAATGGAGAGAGTTTCTCAAGCTGCTGAAGAAGTATCGGCCGCGTTGTCCCATGAACGGGGTATTCCTCGTGATTCCTGCCGACAGTCTGATCAAGGATACCGCTGACGAGATTGAGCAGAAGGCCTCCAAAATCGCTCGGCAGTTCGACATGATCCAGCGGACTCTGGATGTTCGTTTTCCCGTGTTTGTGGTCATTACCAAAAGCGACCTGGTCAATGGTTTTCGTGATTTCTTTGACAATCTTGAAGACCCGCAGCTTCAGCACCAGATCCTTGGATGGTCCAACCCGGTCCCGCTTGACGAGCCCTACAACCCGGATTTCATCGACCAGCATTTGAAGAGCATCCGGGGACGCCTTTTCCGGCGAAGGCTTGCGTTGCTCCAGGAGATCGTCTCTGAAGCGGGCGAAGCGGGTGTCGAGCAGGTGCGCTCGCCTGAGACGTTGTATGCTTTCCCTCAAAGTCTGACAAAAATAGTGCCGCGGATGGCTCGATACCTGGAATTGATATTCAGTGTCGGCAGTCAGTGGTCCTGCAAGCCGCTGTTTTTCCGGGGAATTTATTTCACGTCTTCCATGCGGGAAGGCTCGGCCCTGGACGAGGATCTGGCCGAATCCCTTGGTATGTCCGTCGATGCCTTGCCGGACGGCCGTGTCTGGGAACGTGACAGAGCGTACTTTCTCAGAGACCTGTTCCTCAAAAAGGTTTTCCGCGAGAAGGGCCTGGTCACCTACGCGACGAATGCAAAGAAGCAACACATGCGCCGCAAGGCCGCTGTTCTGATCTCTGCTGCGGCCAGTGTTATTCTGCTGCTTTTTTGCACCGTCTATGCGGGTATTTGCCTCCGCCGCTCCATTGGTGGAATGAAAGAATATTTCGAAGTGCCGGCCAAGCTGATGGCCTCCAGTGGGGCCCAGGCGGCGACCCAACTGCAGGTCATCAAAGATGAAGGGCAGGGACAGTATCGATACATCGGCAGGGCCGGAATCCCGGACATGCCGGATGCGGTGACACGATCGAACTTCTCCGCGCGCCTCGCCGAGCGGGTAGCCCAATGGGAGCAGGAAGGTGTGCCGTGGATTTTCGCACCGGCAACGAAGTTCGCCAAGGGCATTCAATCGGAGAAGTTCAAGAACGCCCAGGCTGCTATTTACGAGATTGGTGTACTTCGTCCTTTCCTCGATGCTTCGGTGCAAATAATGAGTCGCCAACAGGATGGCAAATGGACGCGCCAGAGCGATGACGTTCAGACGTTGCGTCAACTCATTCGGCTCAAGGCAAATAGGCCTTTCAGCAAAGAAGCTCAATATTCGAGCCAGGCGGTCCTGGACCCGATGTTTGCCTATATTTTCAAACGCGATGAAGGGTCGGAAGACGAAGAGGGTTTCGCAAAACGGGTGAGCATGTACAGCGAAGACAAGGCAGACCTTCATCGGCCCATCGACTTGATTTACGGCGGGACGTTGTCTCCGACGTTTGCCAAGACCGATCCGAATTTCTCAGAGGCTGCCATAGAACATGGGATCGCTCTGTTTAACGCATATTGGAGTGACTCAAACCAAGTCGGCACGGACAGCCTGGATTTTGCCCGGGTCGAGACGATTGAGAAGCTCAGAGGTCTGTTCGAGGAATTGGATGCCGCCGAGCAGGACATTTTAACGCTTAAAAGCCGTTTTGGCGCCGAATCGGCCCCGCTGTACGTAGATGATCGCTGGGGCGGATTTGCAGACAACTGGAACAAAAGCTTCAAGGCTCTGCAAGGAGCGAGGGACAATATCCAAAGGTTAGTCGGGACTCTGAAGAATCCCTCGTCGCTCGGTGAACTGTGGGGAAGCGTTGCCAAAGACACCCTCCAGGACGTGAACGACCACTATCGATTCCTGCTGACTGAGCTGGAGACTGAAAACGCGCAAAACAACACGTTCTTAACACAGATGCGGGCGAAACTTGAGACGGCCTACGGTACCATAACAGAAAAGCTGATCAACAGAGAGCTTGAAGAGAAATTGCGCGCGATCGATGAGAGGTTCTATGCTCAGATTGGGCAAGGGAACCCTCTGTATGAAGTCCGCTTCCAAATGTATGCGAAGTGCAATGAGCAGTTTGCAGCGGCCGAATCCTATACTCTTGATCGGGTTCGCGGGGCAATCCTGAAGGGAGACGAAGAGGGCGCAGAAGCAGACCGTCGTATTAGCGAGCTTTTATTGCTTGGCCCCACCGCTTACCGTTTTCAGGAGGCCGCCGGTATTTGCAGGTTCACCACGGCCTTGAGCCGGCAGAGGCATGTGTATTCGATTCTCAGTCAAAGCCTGAAATCGGCTCCGAGGAGCGTCAAGGAAATTGGTGACTTCATTGAAGGACGAGGCAAGTGGGATTGGACGGGTGTTCCCGCCGAGATTGTCAACCGCAGATACGATCCACAGTCCACAGAGGAGTTGCTCGGAGGTTGGAACGCTCTCGATGTGGCCTTGCAGCGTTTGCCCAAGGATACACGCCTCCAACAGGAGTTCAGAGATGCAAATGCCGTCTATGTCGAATATCCGAAGCTGTACTTCGAATACTGGCTGGGCACCGTGCCTGAGTCTGTGATTAGAAGCAGGGTCGAGCAGGATTCGCCGCAATTCAAGAGTCTGATCGTGAGGACTGTTTTCGACGAGCTGACGGGCGGTTTAGGGGGAGTCCTCGAAAAAGCGGTGGCCCCGCTGCGACCGTATGCCCCAAAGGACGAGGAGACAATCAGGCAATTCGATGCTCACTTTGCCAAAATCAGAGACAGACGGACCTATGACAAGGTCTATCGCGACTGCAGGGCCATGCTTGACAACTGGAGAGCTTTGAGTGAGAATGTACCGGTTGCGCGGGGGGCGATGTTGAGGGTCACGCCGGCCGATTACCTCGAAGATTACGCACCGTTTAGCTATGAGTCGTCAGCCGAGTTTGTGGATATGTATTGGGCGGAACTGTCACTGCGGCTGCTCGGCACGCTGTCCACTGCGGTACAACGCCGGGGCAATGAGGCATTCGAAACTCTGAAGGCACGATTCGGCGGCAAGTTTCCTTTGGAGCGAGGTAGCCAGACCAATTTGACCCAGAAAGAGCTGGCCGAAGCCTGGTCGAGCCTGAACGATGTTCGTTTGCAGGAGCTGTTTGCCCAGGGGACGGTAGGTGCCGGTGCGAAGACGGGATCGGATCAAATTGACGAACAACTCCAGCAACTGCGCGGGGTGACCTTGCCCGAGCCTTACACGCAGTGGTTTGAAGGGATTGAGAAGGTGTTCCGAGGGCTGCCTCAGGCCGAAGACCCGTATTATTGCAGGATAACACTCCTGGGACAGAATGAGCAACGCACACTTCTCAAGCAGGACGAGCAGTTGCTGCTCGACTACCTGACGGAGTTCCGGATTGTCCAGGGAGATGACAAGAGCGGACGCCTAAACACGCGTTCCAGGGACAATTTGAGTGTGGCGATGTTTGGGTATCCCGGCCCGTCCCTCGCTATCGAATTCTACCAGTATCCTTCCGACACGGAAATGCACACGAGTGTGGAGTTCCCACAGCCCTGGGCCCCCTTGAGAATGCTGCATCAATGTTATGATGGAAGAAAACCAGGCTACGTTAAGCTTCAAGTCAAGAGTGAAAAGGGCTTGGGTGGAGTGTTATTCTTGAAGCTCGAGTTTTACAAAGACATTGAAGGCAAGTATGCGCTCGACTTTCCAAACCCGGAGCAGTGGCCATCGTTGAAAAGCGAGCGTTGATTTTACGGGAGGCGTGTGCTTTGGACTCTGCCTTTAAAAGGTTTCTCAGGCGTTTCAATCCGAAAGAGCACCGTCGTACCTCTGAAAAAATCTTCGTGGCTGCGTTTGGGAAACATCCGGGGTGGGATGATCACATCGATGACATCGG
>DATKWR010000382.1:0-3267 GCA_035529475.1 Sedimentisphaerales bacterium
TATGGACCGCCAAGACCCAGTTGGAGCAGGCGGAGTCCTACAAGATCGAAGTCAAAGCCAAAGGTTTCGACCAGCGTATCAAGATTGCCGAAGGGCCGATCCTTGCGCAACAGGACCGGCCCCCGGAAGTGGAGTTTGTCACCAGCGAGCTCAACCGTCAGGTCACGCCGGGCGAGAGATTGAGGCTCGATATCCAGTCCTACGACGATTTCGGGGCCAAGCGGGTGTACGTTACGCAGAAGTCCGTCCGAGCCGATAGCCCTCCGGCGACGATCAAGAGCTGGGAGTATGAAGGCCCGCCGGGCAAAGCCAGAGCGCGTGAAAATCTTCTGCTCTCTATCGACGCCGGGGTCTTCAAACCGGGCGGCACTTACGTTCTCGAAGCGCACAGTGAAGATTTCAGCCCCCAGGGCAACGTCGGCAAGTCCAAGCCTCTGACGCTGCAAGTCAAGTCGCTGGAAGATTTGACCATTTCACAGGACGACCCGGACGGCGACGCCTTCGCCGAGTTGGATGAGGCCATCAAGGCCCAGCAGGCGGCGCTCGGGGTCACCAACAATCTCATGGCAAATCTCGACGAGGTCGTGGCGGCAAATCGCAGCGCCGCCGAGAACCTCGACGCTCTCGGCAAGCACCTTTCGCAAATGCAGCAGAAGCAGCAGGTGGTCGGCTCGCACATGACCCGCGCCTGGGACGTATCGGACGAACCCAAGCCCGACTTCGTCACGCGGCTTGCCGAGCTGCGCGACAACGAACATGCGCGAATCATCGAGAAGATGAAGGAAACCGGCCGGCTCGAAGAAGTTGACAATAGCGCCGCCTCGTCCGCCCTCACGTCGGTCGAAAAGCAGCAACAGTACCTGCTCGATCAGCTCATCGCGCTCAAAGGCATCGTCGCTAAGAAAAGCGAGATCGAGGCGGAAAAGGCCATGGCGGAGCTTCTGGGTCAGAAGGACGAATCGCTCACTCCGACGCCCCAGGAGACGCTGGAGAATACCGTCAAAGAGCTTGAGGATTTCGTCGAGAAACAGAAGGACATCATGGAGCAGCGGCAAATGGTGCAGGACAAGCCGCCGGAGGATTTTTCGAGCGAAGATGAGGAATTGCTGGAGGACCTGGCGATTGACCAGTCCAAGCTCGCCGAAGTCCTGGACAACGTGGTCAACGACTTGAGCAATATGAATCTTCTGGATTTTGGCGACAATCAGATGGTCGAACAGATGACGAGCATCTACGAGCAGGCGGAGGATTTGGCCGACAAGGCCGAAGAGGCGGCCGAGATGCGCCAGGCCAGGCAGGACGCATATCGACTCGAAACCCAAGCCGTCGAAATGGCCGAAGAGCTGATGATCAACTGCGAGGCGACGCTCGGAGCCCGTGACGACATTCAGTTCGTCGCGGAAATCCCTGAGGACGAGCAACTGGTCGCGCCGCTTGCGGAGCTGCCGGCCGAGCTGGAGGATCTGGTGGGCGACTTGATCACGTCGCAGGAGGAAATGCGGCCGGAGGTGGAGGATATCGGAAGCTACCTGAATTCACTCGACCACACCGCCGGTCCCGTTATGGATGGGACTATCAGCTCCACCAGCGCCAAGGGCAAGACCGGCGACCAGAGGCCCGAAGACAACGTGATTGAGGGCCGAAGCGGGGCGGGACGGACCGGCATGGCCGACGGTCAGCTTGTGGAATCGGTGGCGAAGGACCTTGACGACAACGAATACGGCGTGCGCGAGCGCGTATCCAATACGCCGCTGGAAGCCGGAGAGGTCGAAGATCAGGACGTCGGCGCCGCCACCGGGGGAACCGGCCTGGGCAAGACCACCGACAGCACGACGGAGTTTGGCGCGGGCGGAAAACTGCCGCCCAAGGTGCTGGATATGATGAAAGAAGCCCTGCAAACTCAGCAGAACACCAGGCAGGCGTCGGAAGAGGTGGTGACCGAGCTCAAACGGTACAATCTTTCGGTCACTGAATTGCAGGGCGCGATCGAGGGCATGAAGAAGACCGAAGCCGCGATCCAGCGGGCCGATGGAGTCGGGATAAGGGCCGCCTACGACGAAACCGTTGACGCCCTGAAGAAGTCTCGCGGCGCCGTGGGCACGCAGCTTGCCGTGCAATCGACGCGCGACCAGGCGCTGGCCAAAAGGCTGGAGAGCATGGCCGCCAGAAAACAGGCTCTCGATTTCAAGGGCTACAACGATATGGTCAGCGCGTACTTTGAAGCGCTGGCGCGGGCCCGAAGCGAACCGACCCGACAAGAGTGATACGTACTATTCCTTCTGTGAGTCCGATGGACACGATTCAGGGCGGATGTATGAAGCAGATCAATACGCGACCACGCAGAGGTGTGAGATGTCTTCTGGTGTGCCCGGTCATTGTCCTTTCTCTTTGTGGGAACGTGCGGTCCCAGGACACGGCGGCTTCCATACCGTGGCACGAGAAGAGTGCGGTCCTTCGATTCCGTATTGAGAAGGACGACACGCGCTCGTTTACTCCGAATGTTTCGCTTTTTGATCTGGAGACTGCCGAGAAGTCGGCGGACGTCAAGGGCTGGGCTGCGAAGAACCGCTGGTCGGATAAGCGGCGGATCAACGGAGAGCTCTGTCTGAATTTCATACCGACGTTCGGCTCCAGGGCCATCATCTACAACCTTCACAGAGACTTTACACATTTCGTCGCCAGGGCGGCCATTGTCGATGGCGCCGACCCGAACACCTCGGTCGTCTTTGAAGTCTATGCGGACAAGAGACTCATCTCCCGGTGCGGGCCGCTCACCCGGGAAAACCCTGTGGCGGAGATCCAGGCCGGCATTCCCGTGCGAAGCAAGCAGCTCAAGCTGGTTGTGGAGGCCGCAGACAACAACTACCTGCGCTGGGCCAGGTGGGTAGATCCGGGATTCCTGCTGCGAGGGGCGTATCCGAAGGTCTCATGCGTCCGCGTCTATGCGCCGGGATGCAATCTGGAGGATTTCGTGCCGCAGGTGTACGCGCCCAGCAGCGGGGCGAAGCTCAACGGCCGGATTCTGTCCGCCGGGCGGGGCGAGCCCATGGACATCCTCTTCGACAGCACGGAGGCCCATCCGAGCTACCTGGTTTACCTGACGCCGAAAGACGGGCACGCGATACCGAGTACATCCTGGCAGGTCCGGACGGGTCTCGTGCTTGAAACCAAGTGGGCTGGGAAGAGTCCGCCTTCGTCCAACAAGCTTGCCGATTTGATGAAGCTGTTTAACGCCGCCGAGCCGGTGGGGCGCAGTCTGGTCGAGAC
>DATKWR010000383.1:0-3322 GCA_035529475.1 Sedimentisphaerales bacterium
ATCAACGAGCTCATGGCATCCAACAGCAATTCGATCAGAGACCCACAGGGCGAATATGACGACTGGATCGAGATCCACAATATCGGCCCATACCCCATCGATATGGGCAACATGTACCTGACCGATGATCTGACCGTGCCCACGAAGTGGCGGATGCCAGGCGGCCGTCCGGCTGCAACCACCATCCCCGCCGGTGGATATCTATTGGTATGGGCGGACGAAGACGTTGCCGATTCCGGCCTGCACGCCGGCTTCAAGCTCGCCGCCGACGGTGAGGAAATAGGCATGTTCGACAGCGACGGGACGACGCATATCGACAGCGTGGTCTTTCCCGAGCAGACGTCCGGCATTTCATACGGGCGTGACCCAAATGCCGCCAATAGCTGGCGATTCCTGGCTGTTCCTACCCCCGGAGCTAAGAACGATGCCGCCTACATGGGAGAGGTCAAGGCGCCTGAATTCAGTCACGAGCGAGGTTTCTACAATGCGCCATTTCTTCTGACGCTCGCAACTGAAACGAAGGATGCGATCATTTACTATACAACCGACGGCGCCGCCCCGTATGAATTCGCCGGGCGTTCCCATACGGGCACAGCCTACAGCAGTCCCATTCTCATCAGCAAGAGCACCTGCGTGCGAGCCAAAGCCATCAAGCCCGGCTGGAAGCCCTCGGCCATCACGACTCGTACGTTCCTGCTGAACGCGGACGACGCGGTCAAGTCCCTGCCCGTCATCTCGCTCGTGGGCGATTCGAGGCGGACGTTCTACGAACCTGACGGTGTCATGGCCATCGTGGGAGGACATTACGGTACCGACGGAACGTGGACGGCGGACAGCCCGAAGAATTACAACAATCCGATGCAACGAGGCATGGCCTACGAGCGGCCCGTGTCCTTTGAGTGGATCAGGCCGCAGGATGATTCGGGATTTCAGGTGGACTGCGGAATTCGGGTCCATGGCAGCAACTACATGCGCCCCCGCTATCAAAGGAGCGCCGGCTACTGGACCGGCAGTGCAAAGTTCTCCTTCAGACTCTATTTCCGCAACGATTACGGCCCAAGTTGGCTCGATTATCCGCTGTTTCCCTTTGAGGTCGAGCGTTTCAAGAGCATCGCTCTGCGCGGCGGCCACAACGACCGGGTCAATCCTTTCGTCAAGGATGAGCTGCTCAGACGCCTGCACAAAGATATGGGCAACGTGGCGAGCGGCGGAACGATGGCCAACCTTTTCATCAACGGCGAATATAAAGGGTATTTCAATCCCTGCGAACACGTCAAGGATGCATTCTGTCAGCAATGGTACCACAGCGATAGAGATTGGGACGTGATGACGATGAACGGCATCCGCGACGGCGACGCCGTGGCCTGGAACGATATGATAAACTATGCGCGCAGTCATAACCTGTACGACGAGGCGTACTATCTGGAAATGGCGGGACGCCTTGATATTCCAGCGTTTGCCGACTATCTCATCCTGCAGCTCTGGTGCGGGAATTGGGACTGGCCGCAGAACAACTGGGCTGCCGCCAAAGAACGCTCCGACGAGGGAAGGTGGAGGTTCTTTATCTGGGATGCCGAAGGAGGAATGTATTCAGACCGATTGAACACCGTCTATTTCGACAGGCTCAACACCCAGACCAATGCGATCGCATACCTATACCAGTCGCTCAAGGTCAGCCGCACCTTCAGGCAAGTCTTCTGCGACCGCATACACAGACATTTCTACAATGACGGCGCCCTGACGGAGGCCAACATAAGAAAACGCTTTCTTGAGCTTCGCGACCAGATGCGGGGCGTTATCCCCAACATGGATATGTACGTTCTAAGTACTTGGGTGCCCAATCGCCTTGACATCTTTCTGGATGCCTGCACCAGGGAAGGCGTGTTTACCGTCGCCGGCCCGACATTCAACATCAACGGCGTTCCCCAGCACGGCGGCCACATTTCAACCGGCGACACTCTGACAATCTCCGATCACGGCCGATTACACGCGATCCACTATACGATGGACAGCTCCGATCCCCAGTCGAGCAATTTGCAGCCGGTTTCCCCGACAGGAACCGTCCTCGTGGCCGAGAACGCCGCCAAGGGTGTGCTCGTTCCCAACCGCGAGGCCGGCGATACATGGAAGGACGGCGCGGGGTTCATTGGCAGGGACTGGTTGTACAGCGTCGGCCCCCCGGGCGGCGTCGGATACAAAAGAGGATGGGGTTACGAAGGGCTTATCAGTCTCGACGTCGAAACGGTGATGTATGGCCGGAACACCACGTGCTATATCCGCATTCCGTTCACGTTCGCCGGCCCCGGCGACTTCAAGTCTTTGATATTGAACATCCGGTATGACGACGGTTTTATTGCCTATCTCAACGGCACGGAAATTGCCAGACGCAACTTTGACGGCACCCCCGCGTGGAATTCGAGCGCCGCCGCCGCCCGCCCCGATTCCGAAGCGGTTCACTTGGAGAGCATCGACGTTTCCGCTTTTCTGGGCACTCTGCAACAGGGCGATAATCTGTTGGCCATTCACGGGTTGAATTTTTCCGCCACCGATGCCGGCTTTCTCATCTCCGCGGAGCTTGTTGCAGACACGGACGATTCCAAGGGCGATCTGCCGCCCCCTGTCACCCAATATGTCAACCCGATTGCGCTGACTGTGAGCGCCCGCGTTAAGGCACGGACATTGAGGCTTAACACATGGAGCGCGCTGAGCGAAGCGGTATTCGCCGTCGGGCCGGTCGCCGAAAATCTCCGGATCACCGAGATCATGTACCATCCCCAAGCCCCGGCGGATGCCCACGACCCCAACGAAGAGTTCATCGAGCTAATGAACGTCGGGGCCGAGACAATCAATCTCAATCTCCTGCGCTTCACCGAAGGCGTCGATTTCACGTTCCCCAGTCTCGACCTCGCGCCCGCGCAGCGCACCGTGGTCGTTGAGGACCGCAGCGCCTTCGAGAGCCGTTACGGCCGCCGCGCGAACATCGCCGGCCAATACTCCGGCCGATTGAACAATGCCGGCGAGAGAATCAGGCTTGAAGACGCCGTCGGCCGGACAATTCTGGACTTCAGCTACAAGGACGACTGGCGACCGATGACCGACGGCGAAGGCTTCTCTTTGGCCGTCATCGATCCGACAAACCCCGACCTGAGCAGTTGGGACCAAAAAGATGCCTGGCGGGCCAGCGCCCGTGCCGGCGGTTCGCCAGGCCAGGACGACAGTGGAATACTCCCGAATCCCGGTGACATCGTCATCAACGAGGTCTTGGCCCATTCCCACGCCGACGGTGCCGACTGGATTGAGCTGTACAATACAACAGGAACCT
>DATKWR010000384.1:0-9431 GCA_035529475.1 Sedimentisphaerales bacterium
CTTGGCCAACGTACTGGATAGAATCATAGCCGACAAACGGACCGAGGTCCACGTCCGGCGGTCGCACACGAGCCTCGAGCAGCTCAAAGAGCAGGTCCGTAGCTTGCCGAAGTGCCGCAATTTTTACAGAGCCGTGACCAAGCCCAATCCGCGCGGCATGAACATCATTGCAGAGGTAAAGAAGGCTTCGCCGTCAGCCGGACTCATTCGTGAAGATTTCGACCCCGTGGCGATTGCCCGAACCTATCAGGACTGCGGCGCCGACGCCATCAGCGTGCTCACCGATGAAAAATACTTTCAGGGCAGACTCGAATACGTCGAACAGGTGCGCCAGGCCGTGAGCTTGCCGGTCTTGCGAAAGGACTTCATCATCGACCTCTGGCAGGTCTATGAATCCCGCGCCGCCGGCGCCGATGCGATATTGCTGATTGCCGAAGCTCTCAAGCCGGGCGAGCTGATGGACCTGATGATCGCCGCCGCGGAGCTGTCGCTTACCGTGCTGCTGGAAGTCCACCAGGCCGATACGCTACTGGCCGTTCGCAGCTTGATCGGCTTTCCCAAGGGAAGGTACAGCCTTCTGGGAATCAACAACCGCGACCTGACCACGATGCAGGTCGATCTGAACACGACGATCCGCCTGGCGGAGCTGCTCGATAAGAAAGATGAGCTGGTCGCCGAAAGCGGCATCAAGACGCGGGCCGACGTCGAGAAGCTCAAGTCCGCCGGCGTGCGGGCGGTCCTTATCGGCCAGACGCTTTGCGAGCATTCCGACATCGCCGAGAAATTCGCAGAGCTATTCGGCTGACCCCAGCGAAGTGAGATATCGCCTTACGCGCCTTCGGCACTCTTCATCATTCTGGAAAGATTTCCACTAATCGCTTGACGCAGCGTCCGCGCGATGCGAAAAGCGTCCTCCGCTTCGCTGCGCAGGATAACTTCCCATCCACCTGGATACCTCGACTCCACCGCATAACGGTTCAAGATTGCCAAGCCCTCTTGCGACAAGGCGGGCCTGTTCTCCGGGGCGAGCCGATGGTACAGCTCTATAAGGTCATGGCTCTTGGGAACCTGCACAGAATGACAGATCAACAGTGCCTTCAGGTACTTCTCAATGCACTGCTGACTGTGAAAACAAACCGTGCTAACGGGACAGTCTTCCTCCAGCGTCAGAGTGTACTCTGCATTCTTGTAGTCTTCTTCGGCCTTCTCGACCCACTGACGCATCAAATGAAGCTGCTCAGGCCGCATCATAGAGCACCTTACCTTCCCGGACGGCGGGATACAAGATGTGGCCTACCACGTCTTGATACTTCTCAAACTCCTCTGGCGTTACCACGATCAGGTCAAGAGGGAAAGTCCGATCGGACAGGAATAGATCGATCTTCACGGCCTGTCTGCGTTTAGAGCCCTCGACATCCATCACCACGAGCAAATCCACATCGCTATCCGGCCCGACATCGCCGCGAGCATGCGAACCAAATAGAATGATCTTCGTGGGGTGGAATTGCTCCACGATTCTCCTGACGGCGTCGTCGATATTGATCGCGGGATTCCTGCGTTTTGTCATGGATGTTCCTCCTTAATCACTTCTCATACTCCGCTTGCGTCTTTTGTATCTTTGCCCAGGGGTCGCGTAACGTGGTGGTGCGGTTGAAGACGAGCTTTTCGTTTGTGCTGTCTTTGTCGGCGCAGAAGTAGCCCAGCCGCTCGAATTGATAGCGGGACAAGGGTCCGGCCCCTGCCAGAGACGGCTCCACCCGGCATGACGTCAGGACTTCCAGCGAGTTCGGATTCAGGTTGGATTTGAAATCCATCCCTTCGACGGCTTCATCCGGATTTCCCTTTGTGAACAGATGGTCGTAGAGCCGGACTTGGGCTTCGAGCGCGCGCTCGGCGCAGACCCAGTGCAGCGTGGATTTGACCTTTCGCCCATCGGGGGCGTCGCCTCCTCGCGTCGCGGGGTCGTACGTGCAGTGCAGCTCGATCACCTGGCCGTTGGCGTTCTTGACAACGCTCGTGCAGGTGACAAAGTACGCGTAGCGCAGCCGGACCTCCCGCCCCGGAGCCAGGCGGAAGAACTTCTTCGGCGGCTCTTCCATGAAATCTTCCTGCTCGATATACAACTCGCGCGAGAAGGGAACCTTGCGCGTGCCGGCGGCCGGGTCCTCGGGATTGTTAATCGCGTCAAGCTCCTCGACCTGGCCTTGCGGATAATTGTCGATGACCACTTTGAGGGGCCGCAGCACCGCCATCACGCGCGGCGAGGTCTTGTTCAAATCCTCCCGCAGGCAGTGTTCCAGCAGTGCGATGTCCACCGTACTGTTGAACTTATTGACGCCGATGCGCTTGCAGAATTCCCGAATCGCCTCGGGCGAGTAGCCGCGCCGGCGAAAGCCGCTTATCGTCGGCATCCTCGGATCGTCCCAGCCGCTGACCAGGCCCTCCTGGGCGAGCTGCAGGAGCTTTCGTTTGCTCATCACGGTATAGGTTAGATTCAGCCGGGCAAACTCGATCTGCTGTGGATGATAAATGCCCAGCTCATCGAGGAACCAATCGTACAGCGGCCGGTGATTCTCGAATTCCAGCGTGCAGATCGAATGCGTAATTCGTTCGACGGAATCCTCAAGCCCGTGCGCCCAGTCGTACATCGGGTAGATGCACCAGGTATCGCCCGAACGGTGGTGCGGCGTGTGCAGGATGCGGTACATCACCGGGTCGCGCATATTCAGATTGGGATGCGCCATATCAATCTTCGCCCGAAGGGTTCGAGAACCGTCGGGAAACTCGCCCTTGCGCATCCGCTCGAACAGGTCGAGGTTTTCCTCGACCGAACGATTGCGAAAGGGGCTGTCTTTGCCCGGCTCGGTGAGCGTGCCGCGGTACTGGCGCGTTTGCTCGGCCGTCAGGTCACAGACGTAGGCCTTGCCTTTCTTAGTCAATTCAACGGCCCACTGGCACATCCGGTCGAAATAATCTGAGCCGTAATAGAGGTGCTCGCCCCAGTCCCAGCCTAACCAGCGAACGTCTTCGATGATGGAGTCCACGTATTCCTGCTCCTCTTTCTCCGGATTGGTGTCATCGAATCGCAGATGGCATCGGCCGCCGAACTCAGCCGCAATGCCGAAATTCAGGCAGATGCTCTTGGCGTGACCGATATGCAAATACCCGTTCGGCTCCGGCGGAAATCGCGTCACCACCCGCCCGTCCCATTTGTTCGTCTTGAGGTCCTCGGCAACAATCTGCCGGATAAAATCGAGACTTGTCTTCTCACTATTGTCACCCATTTCTTCGTCCCGCTTAGCGTTATTCTTCCTGCAATTTACGACTTGAGTCTTCCATAACTGCCGTTCGGGACCAAGTATAGTGGATTTGATGGGGATATCAAGAGAGCATCTTGGCGACAGTCCCTATTCGGCATTGGGTTTAGCGGGTCTGAAGCAGACGAAGGACGTCAGGATCAGGACGACCCCGCAGACGAAGAGCATGGTTCTTCGCCGAGGCTCACTGCATCGGCTGAGCCACTGCGGCATGGTCTGCCCCGGCGTCCGGCCGGGGGCGGATTCATTCGGCTCGGCCATCAAAGCCCTGCGGGCGGCGGCCAGTTGCTCGGCCGTCGCCCTCGGATAAACCGTGTTCAAATCGTGCAGATTCGGATCCGGGCCAAACGTCGCCGGACCCAGGCGCTCGACGATAAGATTGGGATCCGCCTCCAGCGTTTTGAGCAGGATATCGTACTCGGCGTTGAGGGACTTGAGCCGACGCACAGACTCCTGTGCTTTTGTCAGCAGATCCTTGTTCCGATAGTACCGAACCAGGTCGTCGCAAAGGATGGCGCTGCTCAGCGAGGCCGTACCGATACTGAAGAATAGAGCAAACAAAACCGCCCGGATAACGTTTCGTCCCTGCATAAATCGTATCTCATATCTCGTATTGCATCGTGCGCAGTCCTTTAACGCAACACGCACGGCGAGAATATCGACTTTTTCCCGTACCGTCAAGATGCGGCCGGGCCGGGCGGCAGCAAAATGCGTTTTTTTCGAACTTTGCAAAAAATCCTGAAAAAGCCTGTAACTTTTTGGGTGGTTCTGCGTCTATAAGTATAGAAACACATAACAGGTCGTCCAGACAAGTCCTTGCCCGGGACAAGTCAGCCTGCCGGGGATGGCAGGCGATGGTGAGAACGAAATCATGCGTCATCACCCTCCTTCAAGAGGCCGATACCCACAGGGTCGGCCTTTTTTTCGCGCTTTTTCAGGGTGGTGAAGTCCACGAGCCGGTCCACTTCCACGGTTGATTCTTCGCCAGACAAAGATTATCATATTTTCTTATGAGAATCCCATTGACCCGATACGGTTGGCCGCAGGTGGCCGTTTATCCCGCGGCGATGCTCGCAGCGATGGTCATCCTTCCGCTGGGCGCAATGACATTGCTTCCGCGATGGGCGATCCTCTGCGCCGAGGGCGTCCTGGCCGGCCTCTTGATATGGGCCCTGATGTTCTTCCGGGACCCGCAGCGCCATTGCCCGCCGGACACGAATCTGTTATTGGCGCCGGCCGACGGTCGGATCACCGACGTCGAGCAGGTGGCGGCAAACAGCTTCCTCCAGGGCCCCGCCCTGCGCATAGGGATATTCTTGAGCATTTTCAATGTTCACATCAATCGGGCCCCGTGCAACGTGAGGATCGAGACAATCAACTACAAGAAAGGCCGGTACATAAACGCCATGAACCCGGAATCGGGGCGGGTCAATGAATCCAACGAGCTGGGTCTGGTCCGAACGGACGGCCCGAGAGACAGGCTGATCGTCCGGCAAATCAGCGGGGCGATTGCCCGGCGAATCGTCTGCAAGGCGGCAGCCGGAAAAGAATTGGCCGGCGGAGAGAGATTCGGGATGATAAAGTTCGGGTCCAGAACCGAACTCTATGTGCCCATCCGTGAAGAGTTGAAGTGCCTCGTGCGAATAGGCGATAAGGTCAAGGCGGGCCTGACGCCGCTGGTCAAATACGAAAGTCGAGGTTCGAGAGATGTCGAGACAGAAGACTGAAGCCGCGGGTAGAAGGCTGCTCCGGCGGGTGCGCCGGCAGAGGTTGAAGTACATTACGATTCTGCCCTCGCTGGTTACCACTCTCAACGGGGTGTGCGGGTTCACCGCGATCGTTTTCGCCAGCAAGAGCGCAGAGCTGAGTACCAAGGCGATTTCCGCAGGTTCACAAATACCCTTCTTTACGTTCGGACCCACCACCTATTTCGCGCTGGCCGGCTACATGATCCTGTTGGCCATGATCGCCGATATGCTCGACGGCCGGCTCGCACGGAAGGTCAAGAGCACCTCCAGCTTCGGCGGCCAGCTCGACAGCCTCTGCGACATTGTCAGCTTCGGCGTGGCGCCGGCGTTCCTGATGCTCAAGACGCTGGAGAACCATCTGAACTCGATCGGCTTTGGTGACGGCAGTTTTTTGCACCGCTCCGTGTGGCTGGCGGCGGCCGCCTACATGAGCTGCGCGGCCATACGGCTGGCCAGGTTCAACGTCGAAAATGAAGAGGATGAATCCGCCCACATGAGCTTCATAGGCCTGCCGTCGCCAGCCGCCGCCGGCGTCATCGCGAGCCTCATAATACTCCACCAGGAGAAGCTCCAAACGCTAAATGCCATCCTTTACATTCTGCCGTTCGTGGCTCTGGGGATATCGATACTGATGGTCAGCAGGATTCGATATCCGCACCTGCCGAATCAATACCTTAGAGGCAAGAAACCTTTTTCTTATCTTATCAGGGTCTTGCTGCTGCTGGCTTTCGTCTGGTGGAATATCCAGGTCGCCCTGGTGGCTATTTTCTGCGGCTTTGCAGCGATCAGCTTCACGAAGTGGCTCTACTTCAGGGTTCTGGTTCCACACCTGCATGCAAAATGGAGGCTCAAGTCAGTCCGCGACGACGGGGATCTGGTTCCGGGGGCCCGGCCCAACTCCAGTGTGGCGGTTGCCGAGCAGGGACAGGCCGACCCAAAGACCGGCAGCGCCTGACGGGCCCAAAGCCGTGGAGGCGTGCTCTACACGGCGTTCGAGACCGGCTGCGTACCGTGCTGCCTGACGCCGGACTGATTGATCTGATAATACTGCTCTACAACACCAATAAGCCGCGTCAGAACCTCCCGGCCTTCGGGGCTTGCTTCCAGGCCGACGATTTGTAATCCCAACGAGGCATTTCCGCCGTCTGCGGTAGGCAAGACGTTTCTGATCTGGGCACTGAGCACCAGCGGCGTTTCGTACGGCAGAGGTGTAAATCGCATGCCGACGAACTGCCCCTTCTTGAAGTCCGCCCCTTGCCCTTGGGCGCCGCTGTTGTCATGCGGTACGATCACCTGCGCTCCGCCGGCCGAGATGTCAACGAGCCTGCCCAGGCAGCCGGACCCGGCGGACGCGTCCGGCGAAGTCCGGCCCTTGGCCGGACCGCTGCGATGCCACAGCAACACCTGTACCTTCAGCGATTCGGGAACACTGACACGGAAGTAGCTTCTCCTTTGCACCACCTCGATTTTATCCGGCACAGCAAGGACTATCGTTCCGCCGCCCTCCCGATGGCCCCCCGCGTTGCGGGCCGGCTCGAGCCCCACCACCGTCGTATCGAAGACGAACTTGCCGTATTCGTACTTGAATGAAATGCCGACAGGCTGATCCACTCGTATATTTATAGGACGCTGCCTGTTTCTCGGTGAGAGCTCTCCCGTCCCGAGGGCCATACTCTCAACGCTCAGCCGGTCGCCCACAAGATCGGCCAGCACCACCTTCGCGACGTGCCACTTCTGCTTTGACAAGTAGGACATGATGGCAGGAATCCTTTGTTCGATGGCGATTTGCAGGATTTTTTGTGGTTCGACCCCACGCGGCGTCATAACTTCATTCATGGCAACCTCCAGTACAGCGATGCTCGATTCTTGATACCCGACGAGTATCGAGTATCCAGCCCAATTTTGAGCGACACCCCTTTACAAACTATATGAACTACTCGGCCATAAACAAAACGCCCCCGAAAAGCAATTCACCCGCTCACGGGCCCGAGCGAACGATCCGGCGAACGGGACCGGGCTTGCCAAGAGCGGCTCTGTTGATTACTATGGCTGCCTATATGAGCGAAACGTACCGACTTAGAAAGCCGGGGGGCGATAAAATGGCTCTTCCGGGCCTTTTTGTTTTGGCGCTGCTTACGGCGCGCCTTGCGGTTGGCTTGCAATCCGCGATCTCGCTTTCCGGGCTAATCGCGTTGCCCTGCGAAGCCTTCAAAGATCGAAATCGGACTTATAACTGAACTTTTGTTGTAGTCAAAAGGAGCCGGCATGAAAAACAAGGCGAACAATTCACGCGCACTGGTCTATTTTCTCGCGGCTGCAAGCTTCATCGTCGCCGGATGTGCGACGGACGACGTGGGCCGGGCCGACGGTAATCGCCTCCATGCGGAAGAATGGAGTGACATGAAGCTCTGGTACCGGCAGCCCGCGCAAAAATGGACCGAGGCGTTGCCGGTCGGAAACGGACGCCTGGGAGCGATGGTCTTCGGCGGAACGGAACACGAACGGCTGCAGTTCAATGAGGACACTCTCTGGACGGGCCGGCCGCACGAATATCAGCATGATGGAGCCGTCGAATACCTGCCAACCGTTCGCAAGCTGCTGTTCGAGGGCAAGCAGCGCGAGGCCGAACAACTCGCAATGGAGCACATGATGAGCGTGCCGCTGCGCCAGGAGAAATATCAGCCCTTTGGCGATTTGCTTTTGGATTTTCCGGGGCACGACCAGGTAGCCGATTATCGCCGGGAGTTGGACATCGACTCAGCCATCTCGACGGTTCGCTACCGTGTCGGCGATGCGATGTTCACCCGTGAGGTTTTCTCCAGTTTCCCGGACCAGGTTATCGTCGTCCGCCTGACTTGCGACAAGCCGGGACAATTGACGTTCATGGCAAGGCTGGACTGCCCGCATCCCGGCGCCGAGACATTACTCGTCGGCAAGAACCTGGCGCTCCGCGGTCAGCTTCACGATTATGTGAGCAGACGGGAAGAAGAAGAACGGCCCAGCGTGTTGAAGTTCGAGGCTCGGCTGGACTGGCAGGCTCAAGGAGGAAGAGTTGCAGTTGGCAAAGATGGCTTGGACTTCAGTGGGGCGGATTCGGCAACACTGGTTTTGGCCGCCGCCACGAGCTATAGAAACTTCAAAGATGTCACCGGCGACCCTCGCGAAACCTGTCGCCGGGCCCTCGAAGCCGTTGCCGGCAAGGGCTACGATGCCTTGCGCAGGACACATGTCGCCGACCATCGCCGCCTGTTCCGCAGAGCCGCACTGGAGCTGGGTACTTGCGAGGCGGGGGAGCAGCCGACCGATGCACGGATCGAAAACTTCGCCAAACAAAATGATCCGGACCTGATGGAGCTTTACTTCCAGTTTGGCCGGTACCTGCTGATCGCCAGCTCGCGGCCGGGCAGCCAGCCGGCCAACCTCCAGGGCATCTGGAACGACCAGATCAACCCGCCCTGGGACAGCAAGTGGACAACCAATATCAACACGGAAATGAACTACTGGCCGGTCGAGGTCACCAACCTGGCCGACTGTCACGAGCCGCTCTTTGGCCTGCTCGACGACGTGGCCGAATCCGGCCGCAAAACCGCCCAGGTTCACTATGGCTGTTCCGGCTGGGTGTTCCACCACAACACCGACCTGTGGCGCGGAACTGCACCGATAAACGCCTCCAACCACGGGATATGGGTCACGGGAGGCGCCTGGCTGTGTCAGGACCTCTGGGAACACTATGCCTTTGGCGGCGACAAAGAATTTCTCAGGACGCGCGCCTATCCCCTGATGAAAGGGGCCGCCACGTTCTTCGTGGACTTTCTCGTCGAAGACCCGAAGACGGGGTGGCTAATTAGCACGCCATCCAATTCGCCTGAAAATGGCGGGCTCGTTGCCGGCCCGACGATGGATCATCAAATCATCCGCGATTTGTTCACCAATTGTATCGAAGCCTCAAAGATTCTCAACATGGACAAGGATTTTCGCGAAAAGCTGGAGAATCTGCGGAGCCGGATTGCACCCAATCAAATCGGTCAGTACGGCCAGCTTCAGGAATGGCTCGAAGACAAAGACAACCCCAAAAACCAGCATCGGCACGTCTCCCACCTGTTCGGCCTGCATCCGGGCAAGGAAATCACCCGCCGGGGCACGCCTGACGTCTTTGCCGCGGCGCGCAAGTCACTGGAATTCCGAGGCGACGGGGGCACGGGCTGGTCCATGGCCTGGAAGGTCAACTTCTGGGCCCGCTTCGAGGATGGCGATCACGCCTACAAGATGCTCAGCAGCCTTCTGACGCCGCAGCGAATGTACCCCAACATGTTTGACGCCTGTCCGCCGTTCCAGATCGACGGCAACTTCGGCGGCACTGCCGGTA
>DATKWR010000385.1:0-23403 GCA_035529475.1 Sedimentisphaerales bacterium
TCGATTTGACACTCCCGACGGCGTGCAAAGCTGAGGGGACGGAGTTGAATCCGGACACATGCCCGCAATGGCTCACCGCCGAATGGGACCACCCGGCCAATGACTGGCGGCCCGCCATTAAGCTGTACTGGTATGACGGCGGCAAAAAACCCGGTATGCCCTCGGAGGCTTTCGACCGGGAGAAGCTGTTTAAAGGCGTCCTGTTCAAAGGAGACAAAGGCTGGCTTCTGGCCGATTATGGCCTTCGGATACTGATGCCCAAGCTCGACAGTGATATGACGCATTACAAGTCGCCCAAGCCCGAGGAGCTGATTCCGCCGTCGCTCGGTCACCACCAGGAATGGATCGTCGCCTGCAAGACGGGCAAGCCCACAACGTGCAACTTCGATTACTCGGGCGCTCTGATAGAGAACAACCTGCTGGCGCTGGCCGCCTACCGTGTGGGCAAGAAGCTCGAGTGGGACGCCAAGAATATCAAAGCGACCAATTGCCCCGAGGCGGACCCGTATATTCACAAGACGTACCGCAAGGGCTGGGTACTGAACGGATAGGAGTGAAAAGACATGAGTAACACCTCGATGACGCGCCGGCGGTTTCTAACAGCCGCTGGTTTTGGGTCTTTATGGATGGCCTCGGGGCAATTGCCGTTCCTCAGAGGCAATCAGCAGCAGAAACGCCCGAACATTCTGCTAATGACCGCAGATGATATGAACTGGAGCGCGCCGGGTTGCTTCGGAGGCCGGACACCAGACATCACACCCAATATCGACCGGCTGGCCTCCGAAGGGATGCGTTTTGAGCACGCCCATATCACGATAGCGGTTTGTCAGCCGTCCCGCTCGGCGCTGATGACCGGGCGATACCCGCACCGCAACGGCGCCGAGGGTTTTGAGCCGATCGACACGAGCGTGCCCACACTGGTTGAACAGTTCCAAACGGCGGGCTATCTGAACGGCATACTCGGCAAAGTGACTCATCTGGCCCCTCGCGAAAAATTCAAATGGGACATGGCCCAGGATTTCAAGGAATTGGGAAATGGCCGTAATCCCCAGCTCTACTACAAGTACACCAGGGGCTTCTTCGATCAGGCGGCAGAGCAAGGCAAACCGTTTTTTCTCATGGCCAATTCACACGACCCGCACAGGCCGTTCCACGGAAGCGACCAGGAGCAAAAGAGTTTCGCCGCGGTGCTCAGCACCATTCCGGCACCGTCCCGCGTTTACAAACCCGAGGAAATCGAGGTGCCTGGTTTTCTGCCCGATCTGCCCGACGTGCGAAAGGAAATAGCGCAGTACTACTGTTCGGTCCGCCGGTGCGACGATACCGTCGGAGCCGTCATGCGGGCGCTGCGTGAATCCGGCTTGGCCGGCAATACGCTGGTCATGTTCCTTTCGGATAACGGCATGGCCCTTCCCTTTGCCAAGACGAACTGTTATCTGAACAGCACGCGAACGCCCTGGATTGCAGTCTGGCCCGGCAGGACAAAGCCCGGCCTTGTCGATAAACAACACTTCATCTCCGGCATCGATTTTATGGCGACGGCTCTGGATGCGGCAGGCGTGTCTCCGCCGAAGGGTATGGACGGCACTTCTTTTCTGCCCGTCTTGCTGGGCAAGCGGCAGCCGCAGCGTGACAAGGTCTTCACCCAATTTCATGAGACCTCGGGAAAAAATCGCTATCCGATGCGGTGCGTTCAGAACCAGCGGTTCGGCTATATCTTCAATCCATGGTCCGATGGGCAGCGCATTTTCAGGAACGAATCGCAGGCGGGCCTGACGTTCAATGCCATGAAGGCCGCCGCTGGAACGAACGATTCGGTCGCGGCCCGTGTCAAGCTCTTCCAGTATCGCATCGTCGAGGAGTTCTACGATTTCAGGAATGACCCGGATGCCCTGCACAATCTGATCGATGATCCGGGCCACAGGGAAGAAATCCAGAACATGCGGGAAGCGCTGCTTGAGTGGATGAGAAAGACGGGCGATCCCGCGCTCGAAGCATTCGAGCACCGCACCTCGCCGCAGGCACTGAGCAAGTTCATGGCCGAACAGGACGCTAGAGCCGGCCGCAAGCTGCCAAAGCCAAAGCCGCAGGAGAAGCAGAAAACCCGCAAGGCTAACCGGCAAGAATAGAAAACGGGCGGAGCCGATAATAGGGGAGATAAGGGATGGAACAACGAAGGGGACGGGCTTTAGCCACCAAGCGAATCCTTGCAAGCCTCGTGATCGCCCTGGCCTTGCTGCCGGGTTCGATAACACAAGCTCAGGAATGGACGCGCTTTCGCGGGCCAAACGGTCAGGGCATCAGCAACGCTACGACGATTCCCATCAAGTGGACCGAAAGTGATTACAACTGGAAGGTCGAGCTGCCCGGCGGCGGGCATTCCTCGCCCGTGCTCTGGGGGGACAAGGTATTTATCACCTGCGGCGGCGAGCAGGCCGGGCACGGTGTTCTGCTGGCCCTGAGCGTCTCCGACGGTGCGATCCTGTGGCAGAGGCAATACTCACTAAAAGCCTACAAAATGAACAAGCTCAACAGTTTCGCCACAACGACTCCGGCTGTGGATAACAGCTTGATCTATGTGCTCTGGACCACCCCTGAAGAGACAATTCTCGAAGCACTCGACCATGCGGGGATCGAAATCTGGAAGCGCCGTTTTGAAGGGGTGCAGTGCCAACATGGAGCGGGAAGTTCGCCAATTGTGTGCGAGGATATCGTTGTCTTTACGCACGAACACGAGGACAGCACGAATAAGGACGCGAAAAGCGCTTGGATCGCTGTGGACCGCAGGACAGGTGAAACTCGCTGGACGCTGCCGCGGCAAACCGGCCCCAAGACCTCGTACTCTACGCCCTGCGTTTACCGCCCGGCAGCAGAAGGCCCGCAGTTGATCTTCACCAGTCACTCGCACGGCATGACTGGCGTCGATCCTGCCACGGGTAAGGTGCTCTGGGCGGTGGAGTCGGCTTTGCCGGCCCGCGTGGTCAGCTCGCCGGTCATCGCAGACGAGCTGCTGATCGCCGCTTGTGGCGACGGGGGCAGCGGCAAGCGCCTGACGGCAATTCGACCCGGCACAAGGGACGGATCTGTTCAGGCCGCAGAAGCCTACAAGATCGACAGCGGCATCAGGCCTTATGTGCCGACCTGCCTTAGCAGAGACGGCCTTCTGTTCGTTTACTACGATTCGGGATATGTCACGTGCCTTCAAAGCGCTACGGGCAAGCTGCTCTGGCAGAAAAAACCGGCCGGAAGATTTTTCGGCTCGCCGGTCTGGGTAAGCGGAAGGCTATATTGCATCACGATGGACGGGGACGTCGTTGTGATCAAAGCCGCCCAGACATACGAGCTATTGGCGGTCAATCCTCTTGGCGAAACCAGCCACGCCGTGCCGGCGGTCGCCGACGGCAGAATGTACCTCAGAACGTACTCGCACCTGTTCAGCATCGGAGCAAAGAAATAGCCAGGCTCCGAGACGGGCACCCGAAGACGGTCTATGGCAGCTTGTGGTCCGAGGGTTTCAGGCCCGTCTTGTGCTTGCCCATGCCGATTTTGTTGGGCTCGTACCGGCCGACAATGTCAACCTTGCTCCTGGCGGGAATCTTGTCTTCCATTCCCATCGCCCAGTAACAGGCGTTGACAAGCAGTCGGCGAAATCCTTCGTTATTGAGATCGAACGAATGGCCCATCGTCGTGGTGAACACGCGGGCGCTTTTGCCTTGCTCGCCCGTGTAGGTCTTGGTCCAGGCCACAGGCACGAGCTTCTTGTCGGGATTGGGCTTGTCGTCCGGGTTCATGCCCGAGAGGACCTGTCCCATGATCAGCGGCTTGGAGTCGCCGGTCAGCGTCGTGATGCCGTACACATCGGATTCGCCCCAGATATCGTCAATCCCCCGGACAATCGGGTGGCTCTCCATGCCCTCTGCAATCAGCCCCCTCGTGCTTTCCTGCTGGTGTCGGCCGTAGTGGTTGATCCACGTCTCGCCGAGAACCTGACGGCCGTAACCGCCGTCGAATTCCTTGCTCTGACAACTGTATTTGGCGTACGGGCTGTCTTTGCGCTTCCTGTAATTGAACGCGTGCGTCGAGGTTCTCAGCCCGACGACTGGTTTGCCCGAATTCGTGTAGTCAATGATGTGCTTCATCTGCTCGTCGGGCAGCTCGCGGAACCGAAGGAACATCACCATCAGATCCGCCGTGTCCAGCGCCTCCAGTCCGGGGATATTGTCGGGCGTCTGGGGGTCGATCTCGCCGGTTTCCTTATTGACGGCGAAAAGCACCGTGCATTTAAACCCGTGACGTACGGCCAGGATCTTCGCAAGCTGGGGCATGGAATCTTCGGAGCGGTACTCCTCATCCCCGACAAGAAAAACGATGTGCTTGCCCTTGCCCGGGCCCTGCTTGCCGTCGAAAACAACCCAAGGTTCCGCTCTGACCGGCTCGCCCGACAGACAAATCAGCCCTGTAAGAATCGTCGCCCAGAACTTCACTGAATTTTTCACTTTGTTCACGGTCTGTCCTCCTAATTCCAAAATCATTATTTATGCGTTTTCAAAATGTCACTGTGACGGTTTTGCTCTCGCCGGCCGCCAGCGGCTCGACGCCGGTGAGGGTTTTCATTCTACTTGTGCCCTGTTCGCCTATCTTTATCGTGTACCTCTCTTTCTTGAAAATTTTTGGCGTGTACGATTTTCCGTTGATGCGCAGGGTATAGACAATCTCACCGTTCGATTCGTCGATCACCTGCACAACCGGATTTGTCATGCCTTCGACCTGAATGGTCGGCAAATAGGCGACGGGCTTTCGGCTGTAGTTGTCCTGCTGGTTGATGGTCCTGGGCCAGCCCGGATACTGTTTGGTCTGAGGATCGGCAATGTCCACGTTCCGGGGCCAGCATTCCATGGTGATTTCTCTGGTCTTTGTGTCGAATTTGACGACCCCGAAACCTGCGGCTCTAGTGGTGAGCTTGTCGTGATTCTCCTCTGGAGTAGGGTTCGCAACGGCCAGCATGGTGATCTTGTTGCCCAGGCCGTCGAGAAACTCCCCCGTGTATTCGGGCGCTCCGGGCTCGCGGTTCTTGCCCGGCTCCAGAGGCACCCACCAGCGAAGGTAGAGATTCGCGATAGAGGGCACGCAGAGTGAATAGCCCGAGTCGTTCCAGGCGTTGACGCCGTGGTGGATAATCGTCGCCAGGTGCTGGTCTCCGGCAATCATCAGGGCGAAGGCTTTACGAATTTCCATCAACGCCCTGTTTCGTCCCGCCTGGGGCCAGCCGTTCGAGTCCAGGTCCGCATACAGACGGTTGTTCCTCGATCCGTGAAGGTGCGCTCCGCCGGCGAAGACCGTTTGAGACAGCACAGCCTTCATGTCGCAGTCGCGCCAGTCGGCCGCCCACTGTCGAAGGAACCTGAGCTGCCGTTCGCCCAGTAATGTCGCCTCGGGGACGTCCAGGATGCTTGGGTCATATTCCGGTACTGAGACATGGTCCGGCCGATTGGGGCGCAGTCCCAACTGCGGCAGAATACCATCGGGACCGGTCTTGAATTTGCGGTCTTCGATGATGGCGAAACTGACCCGGCCGACCGTCAAAGCCGTGTAATACACGCCGATGCCGCGCTCGATGGGCGTCGGGTCGAACGGATCGGGCAAGTGGCTGGCTTGGGCGCGTTCGACCTCCTTGACGTATTCCAGAGGTGCGGCGTAGCCGCCGTCGTGCCCCGCCCGGGTGTTAGAGAGCCGGCCGCCCTGGCCCCACAGATTCCCCTGACCGACGTCGTGGTCGTCCGGGATGGTGACCGTCGGGGTATTGCGAATGATTTCGCCGAAATCTCTGCCGAACTTCAACCAGGCGGCATAATGCCTGTTGTGGTCATAGACCTGGTCGCCGGAGAAGAACAAAAGGTCGGGATTCAATTTCTTGACGTTTTCAACAATGTCGCTCTTGGGGATGTCCCCGCCATGCTGCGGGAGGATGGAGTTGCCGGTAAAAGCAGCCACGACGATGACATCTTTGTCAATCGGGTCTCTGCGGATGGTACCGGTATAGTACGCTCGCGTACCGTGAGCGACACGGTATTCGACGTTCCTGGCGGAATCCCACCGCTCGATGCGGAAGGGCGCCGTCCAGCCCTCCTCAATCACGCGCGTTTGTGCGATTTGCTTCCATTTTCCGTCCTGCTTTGTCTCGAGCCGGACCGTTCTGTCCTCGCCCGGTTCGAGCGGATACAATTGGGCGGTCAGCTTCAAGACATTGTTCTGCACTGTGTACAGGGCAAAACAAATGACCTTGTCTCTGGTGACATCCGGGACGCTCAGGGGCTGAGCGGCAGCCGTGCCCAGCAGGACGGCGGCGGCCAGCAAGGCCGGCAGCGCTTTCGCTTTCGTCGTCTTCATCATTACTCCTTTTCTATCTCAGCAGATTTGTTGTTGATCAGAGCTGCTTATACACATAGTATGCCTTCAAGGCTTTATCGATTTGCATGGCGGCATCATCCAGATGGGCCTTGGTGTATGGATCGAGATTCTCGGGCGAAGCCTGCAAGACGCGGTCGATCTCTTTCTCTTTGATCTGGCGGAGTTTCTCCATGACCAGGTTTCCAATCGGCTTGTAGGCGGCCGTGCCCATAAAGTCCGACTTGCTCAGATCGATCAGCAGTTCGACGTGCTCCCGCTGCAAGTTCCGCCTCAGACTGGAGATCATCGGTTCGCGTGCGGTGTATTTCTTTCCGACTTCCCGGTCCAATTCGCTCCATATCTCGCTGCTGACGGTATCCAGCAATTCGGGCAGCGTCAGCGCATCGGCGTCGGCCGGGACCAGGAACTCGTTGTCGTAGATGCGACGAAGGGTCGTCGGGTACATGAGCCTCGCCAGCGTGGAAGCCTGAATGCCCATAATGGTGTCATGGATCGGCCAGGTCGAATCGCTCATGAAAGCATCCATGTCGTCCAGCCACTTGTTCACAGTCATCCGAAGCAGAAGATCCTGCGTCAAACCGAAGGCTTTGTCTCTGAAGGTGTTTTCGATCACAAAGTCCAGCGCATCGCGCTGCTTCTTGGCCGGCACAACTTCTATCGGCAGGCGGTCGCCCTTGTCTCCCTTCTTGTCACGATAGACAAAAGCACCGCCGAGCCAGTTCGCCATCATGCTGACGGCCCGCATTTGCACGGCAAGCGTCATCTCATAAGCGCGGCGGGTCTTGGCCCAACTGTCGCCATCCTTGACAAGCTTGTCGATAATCCGTTCCCGGTTGTACCGGGCGATGCGTATCTGATTGTTGGCGTAGTCGAGCGGTTCCTTGCTGAAATCATAGCGACGGGCCAGCGGATCGGGACCGAACGTATCTTCGTCGGTCGCGTACTGGAGCTCGGGCTCGGCAACGCGATTCAGTACGTCCTTGAGATCTTTCTCATTCTGGGTGTAGCCGTATTCAATCACCCAAATATCGTACGGACCGACGCCGATCATGCTGTAATCGCCCTGGATTTCCCCGTCCTTGAAGTTCATGTTGACCGGCAGGTAATCCATCACGGAAGAAGCGTGCGACTTCTTGCCTTTGAACTCCTTGCTGTTGATGGCCGCCATGGTATAGAGCGCCGAAGCCTTGAAATTATGCCTCAGACCCAGCGTGTGCCCGACTTCGTGACAGGCCAGGTCCGCCAGCGCCGGGCCGATGAAGGATTCGGGAATGCCATCTATCATGGCCTCTTTTTCCTCTTGCTTGTCTTTTTCGTCTTTCTTCTTGTCCTTGTCTTCTTGCGTGTCGTTCGGTTCCTCGGCACCGTCTCCGTTGTTTTCCTCGGCGATCAAAGCCATGTACATTCTGAACATGGCCACGTCAAACGCCTTGCCTTGTGCCAGGGTGCAAAGCCCATTCACCTGCGATGTCCTGCCGATCAGACCGTCGTATTCGTCGTCACCAATGAGAGTCGAATCAACCTGTGTCATCGGATGGCCGCCATACGGCTGGTGCCCATGCGTGGCAAGCTCTTGTTTGACGTGCTCTCGCTGCGCCGGCGAGGCCAGGCGGACGCGCGGGTCCCAGTTTGGATGGTCCTGCAGCCAGGCCAACGTCTCCGGATTGATGCCCTCCATGGCGATTTCAGGCATGATCTCGTGGTAGGTCGTCCACCAGTGCCGAATCCAGCCGTCGGTCAGAATCACGTCCGCATCGAGAATCTGCCCTGTTTCGGGATGTACGCGGCTGGGACCAATTGCCATGCCCATGTCGTTGCTGAGCCATCGAATGAAATTGTACCTGACGTCTTCCGGGTCTTTCTCCATGTGGGCACGCGAACGCTCATCCTGATAGTAAACCTCTATCGCGTTGGAGATGCCCACTTTCTCGAAGGCCGTGTTCCAATATAACAGACCCTCCCGGACCCATCGGCGATAGCGGACGGGCGTCGTATGTTCGATGTAGAAAACGATCGGATTCTTCGGGGGACTCACTTTCAGCGACGGGTCGCCCTTTTCCAACTGCCAGCGATTGATGTAGCGCACCATGGTCTCCGGATCCTTGAACTGCCCGTAGTCCCTGTAGCCGGTCGTGAAATAGCCGATGCGCTCATCCGCCTTGCGGGGTCTGTAGCCGGTTCTTTCAGGGATATCGCTGAGCGAGTAGTGCAGAGTCTGGAGGCGTCCACTCTGCGTAGGGATCTCAAAGGCCAACTCCACGTTCTTGGGGAACGCCTTTGCCTTCTTGATCTTTATGAGCCTGGGATTGGATACGCGGACGCGAGAACCGAAGAACTTGTCCGCCTGACCGATCAGCAGCGCATCCATATCAATCACCGGCGAGCCGCCCGACATGGCCACTATCGGAACATCCAGAATCACGCGGTCGGTAAACAAACGTTCAACGGAGCTTTTGGATTCCTGGTCTCCCGTGGACTTGATCTGAATGTTCGGCTCAACAAGAGCCAGATGCTTATCGTACCGTTTCCAGTACACGTACATATCCCCCGCTTGCAGGCCGGCGAAGCTTTCGCCGCTCGCCACGGTCAATGCAATAAAGAACTTTTTTCCTTCGTAGCCGGATGGTAAAGCGGCGAGCATTTGACCGTCTTTTTCGCGCGTCCAAATGGTGTAGAAGCCTTTCTCGCCGTCGGCAGTGGACACAACCTTTTCATCGTAACCCTTCAGCACTTCGTCCAAGGGGGGAAATTCGGGTTTGGGTTTTGCCGCCGCAGGTTTCTCATCCGCGGGCTTCTCGGCACCGGCAACGATCGAGGATAGTCCGATGGTCGTCACGGCCGAAATGAGCAAGACAATCATTATCCTTGACGTTCGACTATTCATCTGACAATCTCCCAAAATGTGAAACAATCATTCCCCTTTCAACTCGGCCCGGAAACGAAACCGAGAGAGACTCTACAGAAAAACTTTATAGTATGGCCTCTTAGTGCGGATGTCAATCGAAGTAAATACTTTCTGCGCGAAAGAACTGCAGAATTGTGTGCTCACAGGCACATGAAGTGTACCATGTGGGAAGGAAGATGACAGGGTGGAAGGGACGGGAATTCTGAAGAAGAGAGATACTGCGGCGTTTTATAGGACTATTACTTCACGAGGCCGACGCTGAAATCACAGCGCGGCAGTACAAAAAAAGGCCCTGAAATTCCGACTAAGCTGACAGAGAAAAAACTCCGGGAGCGCGCGCTTGAGCGCGCCGACAAACAACCGGCCTTCAGCTTGACTGATTGATAAGCAAATGCCTGGATATCGAGAGAAGCCTTTTCTTCTCGCGCCTTGCTCTGGACCGGAAAAGATGGCCTGGGGCCTCTGCAAAAACCTTCACAATCGTGGCGAACTTCGGGCCTTTTTCTCTGGGCCAGTGATCGACAACCATCGCTTTCGGATGGGCATAGGCCACGGCGGTTGCCCCTGGCTCGTCAAGGGATGGCTGTAGGTTGTCCTGCTCCGGGTCCCACACTCCATTGAAAATCGTTGACACATCCTTGTGCAAACCTGCCTTGTGCTTGTTCATTACTTATCCTTTCGGGCAAATAAGTTCCTTCACAGTTTGCACAGCACGAGAGCCGGTCTTGCGCGCGAGAGGAAAGCGAGATGGAAGCACCACCCTGTTTGTCCTCAACACCCTTCTCTCAACTATAATATAATGGATTGGCGGAACAATGTCAAAAAAATACTGCCCATTTTGCCCATTTTCACCCAAAAGATTTTTCGGAGCGATAAATTACAGGTGAAAAACCAGGGTTATCGGTCGAAGCCGGTTCGGAAAAGGGGGAAAATAGCGCCGCATGCACATTCTTGCCGACGAAGCTCGACCATCCCTGAGACATCTTGGCGCCGATTCCCGCCGGCCCGCACTTGGGACGGGTTAGTTCCCGGAAGTTGGCCCGTAATGGACAAGCTCTGATTTAGGCTCTCGCACAGTCGGCGGCTTCTGCGGGGCAGGCCAGCCCCATTCAACAAGGGCCTTAACAGAATCCACGGAGCTGTTCTTCCGGGAAACGTTGTCGCTGTTTTGAATCTGTAGTTGCAGAGACCTTGCCTTTTCCAGGGTATCGATGAAACTCGTAATGTCCCACGAGTCCACAGCCTCGTTCTGTTTTCCCTTGCGTACCGGAGCGTCAATAGAGATCCAGGTCTCCGGCTTGTCCGGCCAGCCCGTTCCGACCACCCACTGCAGTTTCCCAGAGGTAAATTGGTCGTCCTCGAAATGCTCCACGTGCAGCACGACCGATGTTATCGTTGCACCCGGGGGCACAGAGACCTGTGAGAAATTGTAGGAGATGTAGCTGCCCGCGTTGACTTCCTGCCGCTTGTCGTCGCTATCCTGAACGAGGCCGACCGCGCCCTCCGCCGACAAGGCTTTTCTGCTCCGTTGATCGTAGCCGTCAACCACCTTTAGAGTAGCCGTTTTGGGCGGAGTCGGATTGACCATCAAGCTGAACGCCTGCGTATCCGAAGCGGGGACACTATTGCTATCGACAACCTTCACGACAACCTCATAAGTCTCCTTCTGAGTCTCGTTCGGCGTCCATTGAATCAGGCCGGTCATCGGGTTTATCATCATGCCGGGCGGCTGAGCGGCCAGCGAGTAGATCAACGTGTCACTTCCATCCGGGTCTCGGGCCTCGACGGCATACGTATAGAGCACATCGATCATCGCCGCTGTCGGAGGTTTTGAAGTAATTATCGGCGCATCGTTCAACATGCTGACGGCAACGGTCACTTTCGCGGTGGACGTCAGGCCTTCGCGGTCCTCGACGGTATAGGTGAACGTGTCGGTGCCGTAGAAGTTCGGATGCGGCGTGTAAGTCAGCGTGCCGTCCGGGTTGATCTTGACCGAACCTCCGGCGCTCTGAGTCACCCCGCTTATCCTGAGCAGCTCATTGTCCACTTCGATGTCGTTCGCCAGCACGTCGATTGTCGCCGGGGTGTCTTCTTCGGTCGTGACCTTGTCATCCCTGGCCACCGGCGGGTCGTTCGCGGGCGTCACCGAGATCAATACGGTCGCCGGGACGCTCTCGGTTTTGCCGTCGCTGACCCTGAAGGTAAAGCTGTCCAGCCAACTGAAATTCGGATCGGGTGTATAGGTCAGGTTCGGCGCTTTGCCGCTCAGGCGTCCGTGCGTCGGCGCCCTGACCACACTGAAGGTCAAGGTGTCGCCGTCGGGATCCTTGCCCGTGAGGGTAATCGACGAAGCCGCATCTTCCTTCACGGTCACGCTGTCGCCGTTCGCCGTGGGCGGATCGTCGGCCGGAGCCACCATGATGGACATACTCGCGGGCATGCTGTCGGCCGTTCCATCGCTGGCTTTGAAAGTGAATCCGTCCGGTCCGTTGAAGTCCGGGTGGGGGGTATAAACCAGGTTGGGCTCCGCCCCGCTCAGGCTCCCGTGGTCAGGGCTCTTGATGACACTGTACGTCATCGGGTTCCCGTCGGGATCGATGGCCGCCAGAACGACGGCCGCGGGTGTATCCTCCAACGTGGTAATCGTGTCATTGGTCGCGATCGGAGGATCGTTTGCCGGGGTCACCGCAAGCACGACGGTGCCCAGGGAGCTGTCGGCCGCTCCGTCGTTGACTTTGAACGTGAAGCTGTCCTGGCCGTTGAAGTTCTTGTTGGGCGCGTAGGTCAGATTGGGGACAATCCCGCTCAGGCTCCCGTGAGATGGGCCCGTGACTACGCTATAGGTCAGCGTGTCTCCGTCGGGATCGTTGCCCACCAGATTCACCACCGCAGGAGTGTCCTCGGCGGTTGTCATGGTCTGGAGGTCCGCCACAGGTGGACGGTTCGCCGTAACGTTGATGGATACGGTTGCCGGGGCGCTGTCCGCGGCGCCATCGCGCAGCTTGAACGTGAAGCTGTCCACACCCGTGAAGTGCGCTGCGGGTGTATAAACGAGTTTTCCATTGGTCTCGAAGTTCGATCCGAACGCGAGCGTCCCATGTCCGGGCTGAGCGCCGATTGCAAATCGGAGTGCATCACTGTCGATGTCGCTTCCGCTCAGGGTCATAGGGGCAGATTTGTCCACTTTTGTCGTCACGGACTGGTCATTGGCCAGCGGCGGGTCGTTCACCGGCTCTACGGTGATCGCCACCGTTGCGCTGTTGCTGTCCACCGCGCCGTCGTTGACGACGAAGGTGAAGCTGTCCGGGCCGCTGTAATTCGATTGTGGCGTGTACGTCAGGCGGGGGCCGGTCCCGAGCAACGCCCCGTGAGACGGCCCTGAAATCACATAGAAGCTTAATTCGTCTCCGTCGGGGTCGCTGCTTCTGAGCGTGATCGGCGCCGGCACGTCCTCCTGTACGATCACGCTGTCGGGCCTGGCGACCGGCGGATTGTTGATCATGTTCATATACGCCATCAGACCGGCGGCCGCAATAACTACAAAAAGCGCCGCTATAGCCAGAACGATCAGACAGGCTTTGAGGATTTTACGGCCGGTACCCCTGCGGGCAGCCGGCCTGGGCTTCTTCTCTTTCACTGCGGCAGGGGGCGCAAGGACGGCAACTTCCTGTGCTTGCTGCACCTCATCGACCATGGCCGAGACTTCCTTGGGAAGTCTTCCCTTGCGCTTAAATTCCGGATCGGTCACCTCATCGGCAAGGGCTTTATAGTCGGCTGCGCCTCTGCTTTCCGGGGCATACGTCGCAATCGACTCACCGGCGCTTGGCGCTTCGGCGAGAGTTATCGTGTTGTGGATAACCGTCTCGAACACGAGGCTGCCGAAAAACTGCCTCATTTGCTGTTCCACCTGCTGGCTCAGTGCGGCTTTGCCCTCCACGAAAGTCAGCAAGATGCCCAGTATCTTCACGGAGCAGGGATAAAAACGCTTTCGAGCCATCTTGACCGTTTCGAGCAGTTGCTTGAGGCCCTCAAGAGCGTAGTAGTGCACCTGGACCGGAACGATCACGTCCGTGCTGGCGACCAGGGCGTTGAAGGTCAGCAGACCCAGCGACGGCGGACAATCAATAATGCAGGTATCGTACCTGGTGCCGACTGTCTTGAGCTGGTCGGCCAGGATGAACTCCTTTCGAGATGCGCTCATCAGCTCCTGCTCGGCCTTGGCCAGCAGGACGTTGCTCGGCGCCAAGTCAAGTCCTTTGATTTTCGTGTTTAGAATGACTTTGGAGATCGGGATTTGTTTGTTGGCAAGAGAATGATAGACGGTTTGATCGATCCTGTCAGGCTCATAGCCCAAGCCGAGAGTCGCGTGTGCCTGCGGGTCAAGGTCAACGATCAATACTCTCTGGCCCTTCTCGGCAAGAGCCGCCGCAAGATTCACCGCGGTGGTGGTCTTGCCGCAACCGCCTTTTTGGTTCGTTATGACTATCGTTCTCATAGTACTCCCGTAAACGCGCTTCACGGGCCGATTCAGAGATTCCCTCCATGTATCTCGATGGCGGGTTACCCTCTCGCGGGGCAAGCCAGCCCAACCAGCAATATCGCAACAGTCCAGGACACTCAAGTATCGACTTTTTTCCCGTCTTTCTCCTCGAAAAATATCGTCCTGCGGGACGGTCATCCAATAGGGGGGCGACGGCCCCAAAAGCCCCTGGCCTTACCAAAGCCCTCCTCGCACCGAAAGAAACCGACAAGATCGCCGGCGACGGTACTTCAAGCCGCTGTTGTATTCATGAATATCCATCGCTTTCAACGTCAAGACCCGCGTTTTTCAGCCACATCGCTTCTCGTCTTATCGGAGAGACCTTGACGTGCCGCCCCTGCGGCTTTTCATCACACCACCGACCGATAAGAGTGTATCATAGTCGGCGGCAAAAGTCAAGGTTTTTTGGGTCAAAGAGGGTCCTCATTTGACTGTTGTGGAAAATTTTGTTTCTTCCCCGCTTATGAAACCGCGAATAGAACAATTTTAGGACCTAAGAAATGATTCGGCAGCATGGCCTGCTTCATGTTTCAGGCTGAGGGCATACGCCGGCGGCGAAAAAGGCAGCAGCCCAAGCCGGAGAAACCTTGACGCAGCCTCGTTCTCCACGGATAATGGTCGCGGCTGGAAAGATGTGCCAAGACGTTATCTCGTTCCCTTCAAGGCACGGGAGAATGAATTCGGCGAACAGGAGATTCAACATGGCAAGTAGATTCGTGAGCAGCAGGGTATTGGGGGTGGTGCTGATGTCGGCCGGATTGGCAGTCTCAGGCTGTAACACCACTTCAACAATGAACTCTGGAGACAAGGAGCGCCCGACGATGAGCACCACCAACAGGATACGTCTCGAACACGTTGCCATCAATGTCCAGGACCCGGTTGCCATGGCAAAATGGTATTGCGAGAATCTGGGAATGAAAGTGGTACGGGAAGGGCCTGCGCCGGCCAACGCGCGTTTTCTTTCCGATGCGGGGGGCAACATGATGCTGGAGATCTATCATAATCCTCCCGATGCGGTGCCGGATTATGCGTCGATGAATCCATTGTCGCTGCATATCGCCTTCATGGTCGATGACGTACAGACGCTGCGGCAAAAGCTGGTTGCGGCCGGGGCAACCGTCCACGAGGACGTGTACACCACCGACAGCGGCGACCAAATCGTCATGCTGCGCGACCCGTGGGGCGTCCCCATCCAGTTTCTCAAGCGAGCCAAGCCGATGCTCAGCTTTGACGATTAACCATGAATCTATCTGACTGTTCAAGACGCGATTTTGTGAAAGCCGTCGGACTTGGCGCGGTCGGCTGGGTTATTTCGGAGGTCGCTGCGAAGGCCGAAGCAGCGGGGGACAGGAAGCCCAACATCATTTTCATCCTGGGTGATGATCTGGGCTGGGCGGAATTGGGCTGTTATGGAAACAGTTTCAACGAAACGCCCAATCTCGACAGGCTTGCCAAGCAGGGCGTTCGGTTCACGGATGCGTATGCCGCCGCACCGGTTTGTTCGCCTTATCGAGCGGCGCTGATGACCGGGCAGTACCCGGCCCGGGTCGGCATTACCGACTATCTCAGGCCCGACGACAAAAATCATCTGGCCCAACGGTGCGTAACCATAGCCGAGATACTCCGGAAGGCCGGCTATGCGACCGGCATCATCGGCAAATGGCACCTCACCGGCTATGCGAATCACGGGGCCCGGGAGTTCCCCCCGCAGATGCACGGTTTCGATGAAACCATCGTATCGGAAAATCGCGGAATTGGAGGAGGCAGCTATTTCCATCCTTATCACTTCAACCGCGAAATCGACAGGCGTTTGCCCGAAAAAGAGCATCTGGTGGATCGGTGCAACATCGAGGCCGTCGAGTTCATCGAGCGGCACAAGAGCCGGCCGTTCTTTCTCTACCTGAGCCATTACGCGGTCCACACGAGGCTTGAAGGCAAGCCGGAATTCGTCTCGGAATTCGAAAAGAAGCCCGGCGCAGGCAAGGGACAAAACGCGAGCCGAAACAATCCACATCTGGCCGCACTGCTCAAGAGCATCGACGAAGGCGTCGGCATGATCGTCGATAAGTTGGATGCCCTCGGATTGACCGGCCGGACAGTCGTGGTTTTCACCGGGGACAACGGCGGAGAAAACCGGGTGACAAGCAACGCTCCGCTGCGAGCCGGAAAATCGACCCTCTACGAAGGCGGGATTCGGGTCCCGCTGATTGTGCGCTATCCGCCGGTTGTGCCGGCGGGAGGCGTCTGCGCGACGCCGACGAGCAACATCGATTTCTATCCGACGTTCTGCCAGATCGTTGACGCTCGGCCCGACGGGGGGCAGCACATCGATGGCGTCTCCATTCTTCCATTGCTGAAGAATCCTCAATCCGAGCTGAAACGCGACACGCTGTTTTGGCATTATCCGCTGGACAAGCCCCATTTCCTGGGCGGGCGTTCCACCGGGGCGGTCCGAAAGGGTCATTGGAAGCTCATCGAATTCTTCGATAGCGGTCAGAAGGAGCTCTACAACCTCGCGGACGACATAAGCGAGCAGAACAATCTGGCGGGCAAGAACCTTCAGAAGGTTGCCGAGCTGCAAGAGCTTCTCGTCGCCTGGCGCGAAGA
Source organism: Sedimentisphaerales bacterium (assembly GCA_035529475.1). Classification (GTDB taxonomy): domain Bacteria; phylum Planctomycetota; class Phycisphaerae; order Sedimentisphaerales; family Anaerobacaceae. Next base: position 16,461 of record DATKWR010000385.1, read on the forward strand.
CGCCGGGGCAAGAATCCCCGGCGGACGGCAGGGCGGCGCAATCCCCTCGTAAGGAATCGATCCTGCGAAACGTGCGCGACGTTCACTCACGGGGCCTGGCCGGTGGTTTCCAGGACGGTCTGCCACAGGGAGCCGGCCGGATCGATCTTTTTCCTTTTCAGCACGGTCAGCTCCGTTGGAACGTGCACGAAGTACTGGTTCCAGTAGCCAACCACCATGTTCGTTCGCCCCGAAAGAGCTGCGTGTACGGCGTTCTGGCCAAGCATCACACAGAACACCGAGTCGTTGGAATCCGCCGGCAGGCTGCGAATCATGTAGCTCGGGTCGATGTACTTCAACGCCGCCGGTTTTGCCCTTTCCTTGAAGTACGCAGCGATTCTCTCTTTCAGCAGCAGGCCGATGTCCCCGCGCAGGATATTGCCGGAGGCGTCCGTTTTCGGGACGCCGTTCTTCTGCGTCAGCTCGGAACCGGCCCCTTCGGCGACTACCACGACCGCGTGATGTTTCTCATCAAGCCGCTTTTCGAGGGCCCTGAGAAATCCGTTCTCCCCGTCGAGAACGAGTGGGACTTCCGGAATCAAGCAGAAGTTTACGTCGCTGTTGGCCAAGGTCGCATAAGCGGCGATGAAACCGGAGTCCCGGCCCATGAGCTTGACCAGTCCGACGCCGTTCCAGGCGCCTCTGGCTTCTTCGTGAGCGCTGCAGATCGCCGATCGCGTCGCTTCGACGGCGGTGGAGAAACCGAAGGACTGTTCGATGCCGGAAATATCGTTGTCAATCGTCTTCGGAACGCCGATCACCGAAATGTGAAGCCCTCTTTTCTTTATCGTCGCGGCTAACCGGCGTGCCCCACGCAGGGTACCATCCCCGCCAAGGACGAACAGTACGCCGATCTCCATCGTTTGCAGCGTATCGACCATCTCGTCAACGTCCTGGGGACCCCGGGAAGAAGACAGAATATCTCCCCCCTTGAGGTGGATATCGCTAACCAGGTCGGGCGTCAACAGCAGAGGCGGCTTCGGAGCTTTGGAGGACAAGCCGGCATACCCATATCGAAAACCGAAGACGTTCTTGACGCCGTACTGGCCGATAAGGCTCAGGGTGATGGTCCGAATGACATCGTTCAGCCCGGGGCACAATCCGCCGCAGGTAACGATGCCGCAGCTCAATTTCACGGGGTCGAAGAATATCTTTCGGCGCGGACCGGCACACTCGAACATGGGCACGTGGCTCGCCGGATTCTGAAAGGCTTTGAGACTTGCAGAATGCGCGTAAACCAGAACTCTCTCGTCGTCCTCGATGAAACGATACCCTCGCGGTACGAGGGGCGAATCTTCCCGGGCCGGCCCGAGCGTCTCGATGGTCAAATCCGGCAATTCATCCGGTCTCAAACAGTACGCATCCATAAAACACATTGTACAGTGCACGTGCCGTTGGCCCAAAGCGTTAAATCCAAAATGCCTGAATCAAAATACTATCTGCCTGGCTTCAATTTTGCAGAACTTGTGAGCAACCATGAAAAAGCAGAAAAATCTGGACGCCATCGATGGCCTGAGATACAATTGAATGATATTTCAGTGTAAACACACCAGGTCAGAGCGTTGGGAACAGAGTACAAGCCGAGAGCAAACAAACAAGGCCTATGAGGCAATCTACCGGAGGTTCTTATGAAACGCAAGCTGGAGATATTCCTGGTTTCTTTGTGCGTATGCGGACTGGCGGCTCGAGCGCCGGCCGCAAACGATTATCTCGCCGAGTCGGCCAAGCGGATTCAACCAGCCGTCGTCACGGTCTTGACCTACGACGGCCAGGGGCGGCCCCTGAGCCAGGCAACCGGCTTCTTTGTCAATGAGCAAGGGCATCTTGTCACCAGTCTCGGCGTGCTCGAAGGGGCGTATCGCGCCGCGATCAGAACCTCCGAGGGCACGGAGTATCCCGTCGCCCGGGTGTTGGCCGACAATATGGAGGCCGGGCTCGTCAAACTTGCGGTCGATATGCCTGGGCAGAAGGGCGTCACGCCCGCGCGCATGGCCGGAATCGCGCCGGAAATCACTGACCCTGTGATTGTCGCCGGCGCCGCGGCCGAGGCGGGGCCGGCCTTCGGCGAAGGCATCGTCATAGTCGTGCGGAACACGCCGCTCATCGGCCGGGTCTATCAGATATCCGCATCCGTCCGGCCAAGTCTGGTCGGATCCCCCGTGGTCAACGGCAGGGCGGAGGTAGTCGGCGTTGCCGTCGCCCGCACGGTGGAAGAAGAAAACGTGAATTTCGCCATCGATGTGGAGCGGTTCCTGTTCGCCGAGTCGTTCCAGGGAAGGGGCAAGACCGTCAAAGAGTGGGTGGCTGATGTTTCCACGAATCCGCTGGGACCGGCAAACCGGGCCTATCACGAGGCCATAGCTTTTGCGTGCGCCGGCAAGTACCAAAAGGCGCTCGATTCATTCAAGAAAGCCGCTGAAGGCGGCACGCAGACCGCCCAGCCGTGGCTTTATATCGGCTACTGCCACGCCGAGCTGGGCCGCTACATGGAAGCAGTGCAGGCCTATGAGCAGGCCATCAAACTCAAGAGCGACTACGCAGAGGCTTACTATCATCTGGCAGTCGCTCAGGGACAGCTTGGACGCCACATGGAGGCCGCCGAGACTTGCAGGAAAGCCCTGAGCATCGAGCCGAACATGCCGGAGGCCCACTGGTTCTTGGGGTTGTCCTATGCGAAGCTGAACAGGTATAGCGAGGCCATAGATGCATTCAAGAAAGCCATTGAGGTCAGGCCGGACTATGCCGAAGCCTATCACGACCTCGGCATGGTTTATGGCCAGCTTAGCCGGCACCAGGAAGCGATGGAAGCCTTCAAACAGGCCGTACGTGCAAGGCCGGACTATGTGGACGCTCATTACAATCTGGGCGTAGCTTACAGCGAGCTTGGCCGCTACGAAGAGGCGGTCCATGCCTTCGAGCAGGCCCTGCGCATCGATGCGGACTTCACGGAAGCTCGCAGCAGGCTGCAAGCGGTGTACTCTCTGCTTGGCCGCTATGCCGAAGCCGTCGAGGCCTGCAAGCAGGCCATCCGCATGGCGCCCGATGACGCCGTCGCTCATTACGACTTGGGCGTAGCGTACGACAACCTGGGTCGCTATCTTGAAGCCGCCGATGCCTACGAGCAGGCGATCCGCCTCAAGCGTGACTATCTGGAGGCCTACCACAACCTCGGCGTGGCCTACAGTATGCTCGCGCGCCATCAGGACGCGGTCGATGCCTTCAAACAGGCTGTACGCATCGATCCTGAAGATCCGAAATCATACGCCGGCCTGGGATTCTCCTATGGCGAGTTGGGGCGTTACCAGGAAGCTATCGACGTTTGCAGGCAGGCCATCCACCTCAAGCCCGACTATGCGAGGGCCCACCTGGGACTGGGGATTGCTTATGAGGGGCTTGGCCGGTTCGACGAGGCGGTCGAAACCTTCAAACAGGCCATCAGCGTTGATCCCGGTTTTGCCGACGCGCACCTGAATCTCGGGCTTGTCTATGGCCGGCTTGGGCGGTACGAAGAAGCAGTGGAAGCCTGCAAACAGGCCATTCAGATGAAGCCCGATTTCGCCATGGCTCACTTCTGGCTGGGAATCGCCTACAACGAGCTCGGCCGCGATGAAGAAGCGATCGAAGCCTTCAAGCAGGCCATTCGCGCAAAGACCGATTTCGCCGACGCGCACCTTAACCTGGGGATTACCTACGGGCAGCTCGGCCGCTACGACGAGGCCATAGGGGCTTTCAAGCAGGCCGTCTCGCTCGGGCCCGACGATGCCGACGCTCACTTCGGCCTGGGACTGTCCTACTTGTCGATCGGTGACAAAGGCTCGGCCCTTGAGGAGTATAAGATACTGAAGCCCTTGAACAGGACCCTGGCCAACGAGCTTTTCGACCGGATTTACAAATAGACCAGGGCCGCCGTCACAAATGTGCCCGGCGGCCCTGTCTTGGCTGATTCCAACGCGGCGGCTTGATATGCGCCGCGCGAGAAACTCGGCGCTTACTTGTTGGTAAACCCTTCCATGGTTTCGTTCAATCCCTCACGTATGTTGTCGAGCCTTTCCTTCGAACGTTGAATCTCCTCTTTTGTTGCAGAACCCGTTTTGTCGGGTTCATCGATAACGTAGGGGGTGATGAAGACCAGCATTTCGTTGTTCGTTGCGGTCGTTTCATTGTGGCTGAACAAAGCCCCGAGCAAAGGTATGTCGCCGAGCAGAGGAACCTTTCGGTTGGTCACGCTGTCTTGCTGGAAGAGGATACCGCCGAGCATAAGCGTCTGGCTGTCCCCGACAATCATGTTGGTTTTTGTCTCCATCTCGGTCCGCACCGGCTGGCTATTCTGTTCCTCGGTCGTAAGCTGGGAGATGATGATGTTGATGATCATGTCCACGTCGTTGTTGGGCGTAATGCTCGGCCGGACGGCCAGCGTCATGCCTACCCTTTGAAATTCGAAATTCTGTACGTTCCCGGCCGTCGCCGAAGTACTCGCGCTCGTGAAGAACGCGACTTTGTCGCCCTTGAAGAAGCTCGCCTCTTCGTTGTCCTTGGTCCACAAGGTCTGTTGGTTGAGAACCTTGGCATTGACCTTCTTGGCGAGGAAATCGATCAGCACACTAACATCGGCTGTAAGGGTGTTTGTGACTTGAGTTCCCTGGTTTCCGCCTGCGCCGAATACGAGGGACCCGTGTCTGTCGAGCTGGCTTAGCGCGCTCAAAGCGGTTATTGAGTTCTCATCCAGAGTGCCGAATGCCGAAGGGTTCGTGGCCAGTTGCACTCCCAACGAGGAGAGATTCTTAAGGTTAACTTCGACAATGATCGCCTTGACCATAACCTGTTTACCGGGTATGTCGAGAGTCGCAATCAGCTTTTGGATCTCAGAGACGTATTCCGGAGGGGAAAGAACAAGAATCGATTTCGTGCGAGGATCGGGAACGAAGCGTATCCTGCCGATGACGTTGCTGATCGGCATTTCCGTATCGACGGTGCGGCGCGCCCCGGACCCGGACCACCATGGCGTGTAATTCTGCTGGCTGGTGCTGGTTTGAGAACTGCTGCTACTGGTGCCGGTGTCTTCCATCGAGTACTCGCTCAACCCCGTCGCGCCGCGTCGGAGGGTCGCTGACGTGCCCGCCTCGGCAAACATGGCATTCAGGATTTCACTAAGCAATTCCGGATCCGCGTACTTGAGCGTGACAACGATCGGCACCTCGGCCATCTCCTCTTTGTCAAGCTCGGCCACCAGAGTCTCAATCACCGCGTAAGCCTCGGGAATCTTGCTGATTACGATGATCTTCTTGGTCCCGGGCACTTCTTGAAATGTCAACTGACCGTAAAGCGCCCCGACAATCTTCTGCTGGTCCGCCATCTGGCTGCCGAACATACTTCGCAGTATGGAAACACTTCTGTTGGTGCTGCTTCCACCGCTCTCGCTGAAAAGCGTGTTCAGCAAATTAGCCATCTGCACCGGGTCCATGTTGCGCAGCTCAATGATTCTCGGCTTGACCGCATCGACATCCAGTGGAACGTCCCACTCGGCGATTCGCTTCTTGATCTCCCCGATATTCTCCGGCGAAGCGATTACCGTAATCTCCTTGAGGGACGGGTATGTGACAACCTTCACCATGTCGGAAGACCGTGACGAGCTACCCCCCCTTGAGGAAGAGCTGTATCCGCCGTAGTAGCCGCCATAGCTGCTGCTGCGGCTGCTCATTCCCTCCTGATAAAGCGCATCCAGCTTTTCCTTGACCATGTCCGGGTCGGCATAAATGAGTTTGATGTGGACGGTCTCGAACTGGCCCGGAGGAACATCGACTTCCGCAATCATTTTCTTGACGATCTCTCGCAGATCCTTCCTGCCGAAGATGATCACCTGTTTTGTCTGCGTCAACGGTTGAACGAGAATGCTCGGCAGGAATTCCGTCCCTGGAAGGTCTCTGAATCCGTCCCCAATACTGTTCTCCACCTCACGGGGGTCGGCATACCGGAGCTGGACCACCTCGTACTCCGCTTCCACCGGCTCTTCCCTGTCAAGCTTCGTGACCCACTCCTGGATCAGCTTCATATCTTCGGCCGAGGCCTTCACAATGATCCATTTGCGCCTGGGCTCCGGGAGGAGCACGATCGGTCCCCTGGTCGTTCCAACCACAACGGATGTAGCCGTCCCGGTTTTCGAGTCCGGTCTTTTGGCAGAACTGCTGGAGGAAGAGGAGGAAGAAGAAGAAGGCGGTCTGGGCGAGCTGGAGTCGGGCCGTCCTCCAAATCCAAACGGACCGCGGTTGGAACTGGACGCTCGCGTGCTCCTCCCCTGGGTCTCACCCAATAGAATATTCAACATCTGGACGATCTCCGACGGGTCGCCGAAACGCACTTCCACGATGTCCGTCACGGCCTGCTCGGCCCCCGGCACGTCAAACTGCTCGATAATCCGCTCGAGGCGCATCAGATTGCCAACCGTATCGATCACCATGAGCGTGCGAGAGGCTTCATCGACGCTGACGTACCCGTGCTCGCCGATCAGCGGTTGAATGATCGTGCCCATTTCAGAGGGGCTGTAGCTTGTCATCTGGAAGAACTTCTGCACAATCTGCTCTTTGTTATCAATCAAAGCGAGCGGTTCGCCGGCCGCTATCGTGGGAATCCGGCCAAGTTTCGCGTCCGTGATCGGCTCCAGGAATATCTCCCCATCCGTTTCCGTCGCAATGTAGCCTTTCAGGCGCAGCGCGCTGTAAATCACACCTATCGCCCTGCTTCGCGGCAGTTTCTCCGGGGCGTAGATAGTCACCCTCTGCTGCATCGCGGTATCGGTCGGAATGATGACCTTGCCGGTCCAGGCCGCCAGCTTCTCGATAATACTCTTCATCTCCACGCTTTTGAGGTTCACAAACTCCATTGGCCCATTCGGCTCGCCGAGTCCGCT
>DATKWR010000386.1:0-6029 GCA_035529475.1 Sedimentisphaerales bacterium
GCACATAGCTGTCAATTCCTTTTTTTTCGTAACATTTGACTTCTCCGGCCGTCTTGTATAGTATGCTTCTCGAGCAATTCAATCGAGAAAAAGTGCGGCCAGTCGGGTCTTTGTGAGAAAGGAGCCTGATTATGAGAGGAAGGGCAACATCTTGGGAATTCTTGACCGCCTGGACCATCGCGCTCTTGTTACCCTTAACGGCTGTTGGCGCTGGCGGCGGGCAAAAATCGGGTGGGCAGACATTCGTATTTGAACTGGATGAGATATCGGCTTTCGATCTCGACAATCAGGTCGTTCTTTCGTTCATCGGCGGACAACGCTGCTACTGTACGGAGAAGTCCGCAGATGAGGTCAAGACCTACCCCGCGTTCAAATCGGACAAGCCGCTCTACGGCTCTGTGGAATTCAGGAGCCAATACGACGGGGAATTGCCTGGACCGAAATACTACTTCGCGCTCGACGAATCAGGCGGGACGGGCAGCAGCTACGACCGGTTCTACTTTGACCTGAACCAGGACCTGGATCTGACAAATGACGTTGTGCTGTCGCCTCAAAAAGGCCCACCGAACAGCGAACGATTCAAGAATACGCGGGCACTGCAGGAGACCTTTTTCGAGTATCTGAATATAGCTTTTGAGCTTGGCGACGAGGGTGTGCGGCCGCTCAGGATTTTGCCTTGGTTTGTGGTTTCCACGAACACATCCCCGTTGGTGAGGTTCGTAAACCCCGTGGCGCACAAAGGCAAGATTGAACTTGGGAGCCGCCGGTACAACGTCTTTCTTGGACATGACTACATTATCGGCGGATGGTTCCATCGTCCGTTGACCGCCGTCTATCTGGCACCTGAAGGCGAGTCGTATCGGACAAGTTGGCGGGGCGCGGACCGCCTGATGGCAGTCCACAAGATTGAGGGAACGTTCTACAAGCTCTCTGCCACACCTGAAGGCAACAAGTTGACAGCTCAAGAGTACGACGGCCCCTTCGGGACATTTGAAATCGGTGCCGGCGGGCGGGACATTCAGCCCGGCATGATTGCCGCCGGTGGCTCTTTTCGCTCGCGAGATATGGCCGTTGCCGTCGGCGGCCCAAAATGCATCTTGCCTGTCGGCGATTATTTACCCAGCCACTTAACGATAGCCTTTGTCGATCACGTGACAATCAGCCTGTCGGACAACTACCATGCTGACGGCAAGCCCGGCGGCGCCGCGAATAGAAAGAAGAACTATGCAATCACGATTCGCCAGAACAAGCCATACATCTTCGACCTGTCGAACAGACCGGACGTACTGTTTGCTACACCGGAAAAAGACCAACGCGTCAAATTAGGGGAGGAATTGACGGTAAAAGCCGTCTTGATCGACCCCGAGCTTGACTTCATGATCCGGGGTCTCAACAAGATTGTGCGCACGGGTTCGCCCGATGTGAGTGAACGCCGTATTGGGAAGAGTGCCTCGCTCGATCCCAAGGTTGTCATCACCCGAGCCAACGGCGAACAAGTCGCCGATGGCGTTATGCCCTTTGGCTGAGACGGCACCTGCGGGTACTCGTGGCGAGTGCCGACCGACCTGAAACTCAACGGCAGCGAAGAGACATTCACCATCCAGGTGCTCTACGACACGCAGGAGCTATACGGCAAAGTAACCGCCACCCGCCAAATCGTGATCTGCCGGGATTAGGCGGCCGTAAATCGTCAGAATAGTGGGCGATTTTTCGGTTTTTCTTGTAACGAAAAAGCCTCCCTTGCGTCTATAATGGTGTGTGTGCGGGCCGTTAAGATAGATGGGAGTCAGCTATGTGCTATTCACAGATCAGCAAGCGCAGATGCGCAAGATTGCTCGTATTCGTTCTATTCTGTATGGGGATGGCGGCTGGCCTCTGCAACGCCCAGGATCCTCCCACAGGCGTGTTGAAGCTCGAAGGGAACCATTTGGACTACATCGAGCTGCTCGCAAAGGATGGCCACACGGAGCGGATTACCCGGCCGGAGGAAACCGTAGAGCTGCCTCCGGGAGAATACCGATTGCAGCAGGCGCGCCTGAAAGGCGGCTACACGTACAGCCGGCGCGTCTCCGGCTATGATTGGGTGACCGTCGCCGTCGATAAGCCGGCAACGTTGAAGGTCGGCGGTCCGCTGGTTCCAACGATCAAAGTGCAACGGCAAGGCCGGATTCTGCGGCTCAGTTGTGAACTGCTCGGCGCAGGCGGCGAAGCCTACACTGGAGGCGACAGAAGCAAACCGCCGACCTTTGCCGTTTACAAGGGGCAGAAAAAAATCGCCTCCGGCAAATTCGAGTTTGGCTGAGGCGGTACCTGCTCGTACTCGTGGCGAGTACCCCCAACAGTGTTCGGCGAGCTAAGAATTGTCCCTTCTGCCGATCTTGGCGAGATGGGATCGCAACAAGACCGGGCGGCGAGTTTCAACTGGAAGTGGCATTACTCAGCAGCCGGATCGCTTATCTGGCTGGCGTTGATCCTGGTGCTTCTTGTCCCCAAAGCCAATCATAATCCTCACGTCCTCTGGATACTTGTCCCTCTGGTGGTTGTGAATCTGGCCTGGTTGGCGTTCAAAAAACTCTCGGGTATGCCTTCCTCATCTGCATCCCAGTTCGACACAGTATTTCACTCTGCGGCTGTGGGCGTAGCGGCGCTGTGGCTGGTCGCAAGCTACTTTCGCAGGTTTGGGGGCTTCGTGCGATTCTTGATGTGTTTCGGGACTCTGGTGACAGTTGGCTGTCTAAGCATTTTGTCCTATTCCATCGAATTCTCCAGAGAGACGCCTCTGTTCTTAGCTCTGCTTTTTCTTCTTGCTCTGGCCTTGCTGGGCGCAATCACTTTGTCCCGACGGCTCTGTGGAGGAAAGTACCGTCCTGTCCGTTTCATGCTTTGGCTGGCTCTATGGATTCTTCTCGGCAGTTCGGTTGCCCTGGTCGGATTCATCATTGTTGGTTCGATGATTATGTCGGGAGGACCGCGTTTTTCTGAAGCGATATTGATACTTGTCGTGGGAGGGTCGATACTTGGATTGTGTCTTTACGTGCTGAATTTGCCTTTTATGATCCTGGGATTTGCCCATCCTTTCTTCCGTGAGCGGTTTTGTGCATGTCTGGGTCTCAAATCGGTGCCAGGTGACCTTGCCAAGCCAAGAGCAGAAACTGGGAGCCAACCATGAGCAATATACAAACCAGCAAGTGCGGGGGCGCGGCATTGCTTATTCTCGTGCTTTTCTGTACGGCGGCAATGGTCAACCTCTGCAACGCCGAAGAAACCGGCACGAAGGATCCTCCCACAGGCGTGTTGACGCTCGAAGGGAACCACTTGGACTACATCGAGCTGCTCGCAAGGGACGGCCACACCGAGCGAATCACCCGTCCGGAGGCGACTTTAGAGTTGCCTCCGGGAGAATACCGATTGCAGCAGGCACGCCTGAAAGGCAGTTATACATACAATGGCATGGGCGTCCCGGGCGGTGCCTGGGTAACCGTCGCCGCCGATAAGCCGGCAACCTTGAAGGTCGGCGGTCCGTTGGTCCCGACGCTCAAAGTGCAGCGGCAGGGTCGGATTCTGCGGCTCAGCTATGAGTTGCGAGGCGTTGGCGGCGAAGCCTATACCGGCGGCGACAGGAGCAAACCGCCGACTTTTGCCGTTTACAAGGGTCAGAAAGAAGTCGCCTCCGACAAATTAGAGTATGGCTGAGGCGGCGCCTGCTCGTACTCGTGGCGAGTACCCTCAACAGTGTTCGGCGAACTGAGAATTGTCCCTTCTGCCGATCTTGGCGATTTGGGTCAGCAGGAAGGTGCAGCTGCGATCTACCAGTGGAAGTGGTATTACAGCGCCCCCGCTTTGGCCTTAGGTGCGGTCCTGCTCGGCGCGATCGTGCTGATCAAAGCCAACCGTCGTCCTGGCGCGATCCTGATTCTCCTGCCCCTGCTGATTATCAATCTGCTGTGGTTCGCTATGACCTGGCTTTTGCACTTTCCGTCCTCCGCCAGAATGCAATTCGGCCCAATCATCGCTTCGTACACGGCCGCCATTGCCCTGCTGTGGCTGTGCGCTCATAAGCTCGGGAATCGCAATCGGTTTGTCACGTTCCTTCTGGCTCTTGCTGCGGCAACAGGCTTCTGCGTGATGGGCATCGTATCCTATCTCGGCTGGGGGTTCTCGCAAGAAGCCATGGCGGGTCTGATAGTACTTGCCGTGATGATCGTTGTGGGACTGCTTGCCTTTGCATTAGCCGGCTGGTGCTGCCGCAATCGCTATGGCCCCGTGCGGTTTATGCTTTACCTGGCCCTCTGGACGGTGCTTATCTGTCTTGCCGCGACACTTTCGGTGTACGCAACGGTGTTTATCCTCCAACAAGCGCCGATTCCGATTTACACAGTGCTGTTTATCGCCGGAATCTTCGGCTCGGTGCTCGGGGCCTGCATTTACGTGATTAACTTGTCCTACATGGTTTTCGCGCTGCGCAGCCCCTTTTTCCGCGAGCGATTTTACGCCTGCCTGCGTCTAAGGTCTATGCCGTATGGCTTGGCAAGCCAAACCCAAAGCGAGCAAAACACCGAAGCGGCGTCATTCTGCGAACAAGACTGACGATCTGAGGAAAGAATATCGGGAAAGTCCGAGAAACACCGTTACTTTTTGCGGGAATATGTGACGTAGTAAAATAGTGAGACTACGGAGGTTCTCCGGTCTGCAAAAATGATGGCTCTTCTTTTGGAGGCTCAAAAGATGGTCAGCAAGACCCATATTATTCTCGCCATGGCAATTGGCCTGTTGGTCACGACATCACAGACCCTCGCTCAAGATGAACAGTGGCTCCAATATCACTCCGCCCGCGAGCTTGGCCTTTTGGGTGGCGGTATGCAGCCTCAGCCGCTCGAGCTGAACACCGAAAAGCCGCCGGGGGTTGAGCTGCCCCAGTTCAAGCTGGAAACCCCCTTCTTCGCCAGATGGTCAACCCCCATGGTCAAGAGCGGTTATTTGTGGGTTGCTCTCGACCGAGAGCACAAACAAGGGCCTTATGACCTGTTGTATATCGACTCGAACGGGAACGGGCATCTCAACGACGAAACCGCTGTGGCAGCGTACCGAATGGATCAATACAGCACGTATTTCGGACCCGTGAAGGTGATTTTCGAGATCGAGGACGGGCCTGTAACGTATCATCTGAACTTCAGGTCGTATGCCTACGACGAGCGCAACAGCAGGCTGTACGCATCTTCCGGCGGCTGGTACGAGGGAGACATCACGGTGGCCGGAGCGAAGAAACATTGCGTTCTCTTCGACTGCAACGCGAACGGTACCTTTGATGACAAATCCGCGAATGCCGGACAGTGCGACCGGATCCGAATCGGCGAAGAAGGCGCTCGGGACGCACGCTTTGTCGGCAACTATATCGAAGTCGGTAGGATACTGTACCGCCCCGAGATTGCCCGCGATGGGGCGTGCATAAAGCTCACTAGGGCCGAGGACGTGAAATTCGGCAGCGTCCGGCTGCCCGAATCCGTCACGCAGGTCTCCGCTAACGGCGAGAATGGATTGTTTACCCGCAAGCCCGAAAAAGGCGTCGCTTCGCTTCCCCTGGGCCAATATCACGTCTATGACTGGATCATCGATCGCAAAGACGACAAAGGCATAGAATGGAGACTGCAAGGTAGCGGGCCTGCTCAGACAAGTGTTTTCGACATCACCGAAGGCAAAGAGATCGAACTGGCGATTGGCGAGCCGATTGTCGCTACCCTCGACGCATCTGCGAATGAGGGAACGCATTCGTTTCGCCATGCGCTCAAAGGCCGGGATGGCGAACGCATTGAGCTGACCCGCAACGGTGCTCAGCCTCAGGCCCCGAAAGTGCGTATCAAGAGTGCCGATGGAAAATACGACCGGACCTACAGCTTCGAGTATGGCTGAGGTGGTACATGTTCGCTCTCGTGGCGAGAGCCTAAAAACGTAGCAGGACCATTCACGGCAAGCGTCGAAGTCGCCGGGCCGTTCAGGATCGAAGGAAAGCCATACACGATAGCGGCCGCACA
>DATKWR010000387.1:0-4063 GCA_035529475.1 Sedimentisphaerales bacterium
CACCGGCAGCGTCTTCCCGGAGGCCGCCGCCACCAGGCGCGCGTCGTCGCCGTCGATGACGATCTCCACCGTCCGATTGGCCTGCTCGATTCGAGCCCGGCCGAAGGCGAGGAACAGAGCCGCCGCAACCGCCACGATCACCACAAGAACGAAGAGCTTGTCGGAACGGTCCATGCCAATCCCCCTGCTTAGGTGCCACGCGCGCCGCATTGTAACACGCCGCCGCACGGGCAGCAAACTCGGCGGCGAGGGAGGTGTGACCGAGAAGTCCAGATCCGCAGGAGCGACATTCTTCTCGCCACCGATGCTGCACCCTATCGGCACAAGAACCCGCCTCCTACGAGCGGGGTCGTTCAGCCGCGCCCAGCACGAACGGTCACACCCGGCGAGGGACACCGGCCGCAGGCGGCGAAACAAGACGCCCGGTCACGAGCTCAGCAATGGATTCACCTCTGGCGAAAGTCGTCCTCGGCGTGGACGGCGGCCAGACGTCGACGACCGCCGCCGCGTGCGACCTCACAGGCAGGCTGCGCGGACGAAATGGACCCCGGCCTGCACGAGGAACTGGCGGGCAAGAAGAACGTGCTCGCAACCCATCCGCTGGCCGAGGACTCGCCCTGCATCCTGTACAAGGAGGTGGACATCCCGGAAGGCAAGACAACCCTGCATTTGGTTGTCGGCCACCACGAAGAGGGCGATTGGAACCTGGTTGTGGGCCAGATGGGATCGAGGATTTTCGAGACTGTCGTGGGCAGCGAGAAGGCCAAGGATGGGTGGATGAACGTCGAAGTCGATCTATCAGAGCACGCAGGTTCTACAATCGATCTAATGCTGATGAACGAGGCCAACGGCTGGTCCTATGAAGCGGCCTACTGGGCCAAGATCGAGATTGTGACGGAATGAATCATGGTTTCCAAAGATGCGAATGGGAAATGTCAGATTGTACCGGATTCCGAACAGAGGGAGACAAGAGTGGGCAACATGTTCTTACGAGCCACTATTGTGCTGGGTGTATTTCTTGTGGCAGACACGTTGCCAATTGCCTCATGCGCACAAGGTGCGGAACAAGAGGTGCAGTACCGTCAGATCTCGTTGGAAGATTATAGAGACAAGGTAGCAGGCGGTTGGGTAGGCCAGTCCATAGGAGTCCTGTGGGGACAATGGACGGAGTTCAAGTGGATTGGCGAAATGGTGCCGTTTGATCTTGAAGACTGGTACCAGAGGAAAGAACCGTCCGAAGAATTCAACCAGAACGCTCCAAGTTGGCAGGAAGATCTGGATGCATACATGGACTACCATCGAACCTACAACAACGACAGACAGAATTGGGCGAAATGGACACCTGACAGGATGTCCGATCAGGACGATTTGTACGTCGAGTTCATGTTCTTGCATTCGATCATGAAGCATGGCCTGGACGTAACGGCGACTGAAATGGCCGAAGATTGGCTGGCATACCTGCGCTCAGACCGGGTGTGGGGCGCAAACCAAGAGGCCTACCAGAATTTCACCGCAGGGATTTGGCCGCCCCGTTCGGGCCATCCCCACAACACAATCTACCCGGATGCCATCGATTTCCAGATTGAGTCCGATCTGTTTGGGCTGATCAACCCCGGGATGCCCAGGATCAGCAATGCGTGGTGTGACAAAGTGGGCCACATGATGAACTACGGGGACGGTGTCTATGCGGGAATGGCCGTTGCGGCCATGCACGGCGAAGCGTTCTTTGAGAAGGACCCCCGCAAACTGGCCGAATACAGCCTGAAAGCCATCCCGGCAGAGAGCAATCAAGCGAAGATGATTCGCGACGTACTCGACCTGCATCAACAGTACCCCGACTGGCAAGACGCTTGGAAAGCGCTCCAACCCAAGTGGTGGCTGAAGGATGGCGAACCCGTGATGAAGTTGGACGTGCGCATCAACGGCGCCTATGTCTACTTGGGTCTTCTTTATGGTGAGGGTGATTTCTGGAAGAGCATGAACATCGCCATGCGCTGCGGACTGGACAGCGATTGCAATCCGTCGACGGTGGCCGGCATCCTGGGCACCGCGTTGGGCATGTCAGGAATCCCTAAGAAGTGGGCCATAGTGAGAGATCTTCCCATAGAAAACCGATCTATCAAGGATATATACCCGGAATCGATCGCATGGGAAGATATCATCGACGCGACTGTCGAAGCAGGGAGATGGAACATCCTGCAGCATGGCGGGTATGTCGAGAATGGCCTCATATACATTCCCCATCAAACACCGACGTCTCCACCATTGGAACAGACAGCCTGGGTGGAACTCCCTGAGAACGAATAGAGCAACAGCGTCGAACACGAAACTGTCTGTGATGACCCAACCACAAACGGAGGAGTTGTTATGTGGAGAACTATTTGCATATCCGTATTGGCCACGCTGGCTGCATGGACACCAGCCGCCTACGCGGACGGCGAATACGGCAAGATAGAGAAAACTATCGAGCACGGCGGACAGGAGAGAGAGTATATCCTTTATGAACCCGAAAACCTCCCGGCCAATGCCCCCCTGCTATTTGTGCTGCATGGAAGGGGCCAAACGAATCAAGGGTTCTATGAATTGGGTTTCAATGACCTGGCCGACAAGAACGGATTCGCAGTAGCTTATCCGCAAAGTACATATGCTTATTTTGGAGGCAAGGACCAGAACGATCCAGAAGCATTCAAATTGTTCGAATGGAATGCTCACAATGACCCGACTCGTGTTGACGACGTGGACTTTCTTTCCCACCTCGCAAGATTCTTACAGTCTGAACATGCCCTGAATCCCGATCGGACCTTTGTGGCGGGCTTTTCCAACGGTGGATACATGAGCTACACACTGGCATGCCAGGCAAGCGAAACATTCAAGGGCGTCGCTATCGTTGCGGCGCTTATGGACAACAAGGTCTATGAAAACTGCAGTCCTCCCCCCAAAGCTATGCCGGTCTTGCACATCCATGGGACAGATGATTTCGCGTGCCCCATTGGCGGCAACATAGACAAAAAAACCGGTGCGAAGATCCCGCCAAGCGTTGCCGAAATCATTGAACTCTGGGCAAAACGGAACAACTGTACTACGACTGAAACCTTGAAAATCACCGATACTACGACTGCCCATTTTCACAGAGACGGAATCAACGGAAATGAAGTCCACTATTACGAAATCAGCGGTGGAGAACATCTTTGGCCAGGCGAGGTTCCGAAGAAAGAGATTCAGGAGAAACAGGGTTACGGTGACAATTCTGGCATCGACGCCACCAAGATAATTTGGGATTTCTTCAGCAAATACTAGGCCCGAGAATTCCCACGATTATGTCCCGCCCGTAGTGTAAGGTTGGGCGGACTCTCGTGTGTATGTTAGGCCGCGAGGCGGGCAGGGAGCTCGGTCTGGCGGGCGGAACCGTCGCCCGCCGCCTCCGCATGCAGCGCGGAGCGACGATGGTCGGCCTGGTGGGAGGCGTCTTCCGGGGATCGAGCGAAGTCGGCCGTGCCTTCCGGCGGGAGATGCGGAAGCACGTCCCGAAGGCCGTCTTCGTCGAGCCCCGCTTCACACCGGTGATCGGGGCCGTCCTCCTCGCCCTCAAGCTGGCCGACGTGAGGCTCGCGAGCCGCGTCCTCTCGAACCTCGATGCGGCTTCACGGGCCGTCGGAGCGAAGTAGCGAACGCGCGCACCATCCCAACTGAATCACCACGTGGAGAGAATCATGGCAAAAGACGTCCTGACCAGCATCAAAGGCGGCCTCATCGTTTCCTGCCAGGCCGAGGACGGAAGCCCTTTCTTCCAGCCCGAATCCATGGCTCGGTTCGCAATGGCCGCCGAGCTGGGCGGCGCCGTCGGCATCCGAGCGAAGGAGCCCGACATTCGAGCCATCAAGGACTCCTGCAGCCTGCCCGTCATCGGCATCGACAAGGTCTACCTCGAGGGATTCGAGGTCTACATCACTCCCCGCTTCGAGGACGCCGAGCGCATCGCCGCCGCCGGCGCCGACATCATCGCCCTCGACTGCACCCCGCGGGCCCGGCCCGGCGGCGTCACCATGGAAGAGCTGGTCCGACG
>DATKWR010000388.1:0-10047 GCA_035529475.1 Sedimentisphaerales bacterium
CTCGAAATCCGCTGCCATGACCTGCTTCAGTTGCTCTACGTCGATCCGTTTACCTTCCATGACTTAATCTCCTTTTGAAAAAAGTTCATAAGTCACTATAGATAAAAGATTAACGTAGCGCCAGAAAAAATTCTCACACACCGTGCTGGTTCGGACGATCCGCTACTCCCTGGAGAGAAGACGTGTAAGACAACGGCTGACAGAGACCTTGGTCGCCAAAGCCGAGGCCGACGCCGCCAATCAAGCCAAGAGTGAGTTCCTGGCCAACATGTCGCATGAGCTGCGTACGCCGCTGCACGGCATTCTCAGCTTCGCCTCATTTGGTGTCAAGAAGTACGCCAGCGCCAAACCGGAGAAACTGCTCGATTACTTCAATAGAATCAAGCAAAGTGGAAGCATACTCCTGGAGTTGTTGAACGACCTGCTGGACCTGGCCAAGCTTGAATCGAGAAGAGCGATGTTTACGCTCGATCCGACCGACGTCGGCGTGTTGGTCAAGTCCGTGACCGGCGAAATGGACATATTCCTCTCGGAACGGAACTTGAAGATACGGCAGGGAACATCGGAATTCGATGAGCAAGTCACGCTCGATGCCGACAAGATCAAGCAGGTGCTTCGCAATCTCCTTGACAATGCGATCAAATTCTCGCCGGTCGGTGGGACCATCGATGTTAACATAAACCGTGTTCCGAACTCAGTCAGAGTTTCGGTTCGTGACCAGGGCCCCGGCATTCCTCCGGATGAACTTGAAGCCGTGTTCAACAAGTTCGTGCAGTCGAGCAAGACCAAGACAGGCGCCGGGGGCACGGGACTGGGGCTTGCAATCTGTCACGAGATCGTTGCCGCCCACGGAGGGCGCATCTGGGCGGAGAACAGACCTGAGGGCGGGGCCACATTCTCATTTGAGATTCCGCTGTCCCTCAAGACGTGTGCGAAGAGGCCGTCGCTACTGGCGGGTGTTGAAAGTAGCTTGGCAATGCAACAGTAACCTGATGGTGAGCCACGGCGCCGCCGAAGGGTACCGCGCCGGGGCCGCGTATATGAAATGGGGCAGAACTATGCAAAGACGAGGAAAAATCTTGGCCGTGGACGACGATCCCAACAATATCGCGATTTTGGAGGAATTATTGGCGGAGGACTACGATCTTGAAACGACCACATCGGGCGAGCTGGCCCTGGAGGTCGCTCAAACATTCCGGCCCGACGTCATCTTGCTGGACATTATGATGCCCGGTATGGATGGCTATCAGGTTTGTCAACGACTGCGGGAACAGAGCACTTTCAAGTATACCAAGATCATTATGGTCTCCGCCAGGGCCATGATCCCCGAAAGGATTGAGGGCTATAAGGCCGGAGCAGACGACTATATCACCAAACCATTCGATGGCGATGAATTCATAGCGAAGATTCAGGTCTATCTGCACCTCAAGCGAGCGGAAGAAGCGAACCCAGCGAGACAAGCAATTACTGTAAAAGCGATGGACGATTTGAGGGCGCCATTGGCCATAGTCAGGAACGTCATTTCCGACGTCGGTGCAGTTACACTCGGAAGAACGGATGCGAAACTGCATCAGCAACTCGACGACGCCAATGATTGCCTGGATCAGATCGACACGATCATCAACGATCTTCTCGATATCTCGGAGCTCTATGGCGGCGAAGCGGAGCTGCAACCGACAACCTTCGAGATGCAATAGGCTATGAGTAAATTTGAACCGGCGCGCACCAGGTCAAAGTTGGATATGAAAGGAAACCAGAATATGAAGGCGAAGAAGAAACTGCTGGCTGTCGACGACAACCCCGACAATATCGCAATTGTGGAAGAGTTGTTCCAGGAGAAATATGATCTGCGGACCGCCTCGCGGGGCGATGAAGCTCTGCGGATTGCGCTATCTTTCCAGCCCGACATCATTTTGCTGGATATTATGATGCCTGGCATGGACGGCTACGAGGTCTGTCAGCGGCTCCGAGAATACCCCTCGCTGGCGGATACGAAGATCATCATGGTCACCGCCAAGGGAGCATTGGAGGATCGGGTCAAGGGGTACGAAGTGGGCGCCAACGATTTCATTACGAAGCCTTTCGCAGAAGAGAATATTCTGGAGAGTGTAGATTTCTTTCTTTAAGATTGCGATCCGGCAGGCCCGATCAAACCGGCCCGGCGGGTGCTGTTACCAGGTACTGTTCAGGTCTCCTTGAGATAGTCTGAATGGGAGACTGCGTCCGGGATTGCCCAACCGATACTTGACATGCCGCATGCGACCCAGCCGTGTTTCGCGGAGATGTTCAGGTGCAGGATCAACCCAAGCAGAGGTGCGCAACAGGTGTGCAACAAATCCTGACACAGCACTTGGCTGGGCGCCACACGCGCTCGGTCGACAAGATCGGTCGCAACAACAAGGTAAAAGCGATGAGTGATGTTGAAACTTGCGTGCCTTCGTACAGTGCAAACATTAATCCGCAGTTAAACCATTGCTCATTAACAAGTCATAACGCACCCGCAAAGCGGGTGGCTTGACGGTTAGGAGCCGTCTCAAAGACGGCCGGAGATTTTCGCTGCGTTTTAGAATCTTCCTTCGTCCTCTTCGTGATCGAGGCGTTCTTGGTGGCGGATATAATCTCGAATCTTGTCCAACTCAAATCCAACGGTGGACACAGCGTAACCACGAGCTCAGAAACACTCGCCGTTAAAATTCTTCTCACTCTGGGATAGCTCGGCGAATTTGTTCCGGAAGTCATGCCATGTTTTCTCTTCGGAGACTAACCGTGCCGAAGTACGTGGGCTGGGTACGGCACACGTCAGCAACAATATGCTTATTAGGTTCGATGCTCTCATGGTCTACCTTACACTGGTGGCTTCATGGCTTACTTGTTCTTTACGTTGAGGGAAAAGCTCTAATGTGTTTTCGCGCATGATCTGCCGGCCTATGTGCCGTGCGTCTTTCTCGCGTAGCTCGCTGCGGATGACTTTCTCGGCCAGCGCCTCGGCCACGCAGCTAATCTTTACGGTCAACGCACCGGGGTCAACAGACTGATGATTGTCGCCGAGGTAATCAGAGAGATGAAGGCATTCAGGCGCAGGATCGTGATCATGCCTATGATGGCGACGATCCCGATCCCCCGGATAACCAAGGGGTACGAATCCGCCATAGCCGAGAGAAAATGCCTTGACGGATGCGACGAGACATAGCTGAAATTTCGATTGGCCCGGTTACGCACTGCCGGTTCCAATGAAGGGCCTCGATACGTTTCCGTTGCGAGTGATTGCCGTTGAGTCCTAATCGGAGCGGGAGCTTTTTGCGTCTCTCGAACAAGCTGCATCTGGTTGGCTATCCCTCATTATGGTATCATAGCCTGCAGTCCCGGAGTAGCATCTTAAATAAATAGATTGAGGGCCAGTGGCACAGTATGGGCGTTGCGTTGTAGAACACACGCCACGGCACCGACGGCCACGCCATCCCAGGCAAGAACCCTTGGAATAGAGAAGGGGCAGGTGAGAGATTATGACCCATGCGAAGAGATTTCCAACTCGTAGAGACTTCATTAAATCCATGGCGGCCGTGGGCGCAGGGGTGTTCGGGATACCTTATTCTGTCCCCAGCTCGGTGTTCGGCTCTGTCGCCCCCAGCAACCGGATAAACGTCGGCTGCATCGGCACGGGCAACATGGGTTTCACCGACTTGCAGGGCCTGATGCACCAGGATGACACGCAGATTGTCGCGGTCTGCGACGTGAACCGGGGCAGCTACGGCTATAAGACCGCCTCACAGTTTCGGGGGCGCGAGCCGGCCCGCAAACTCGTCAACGATTATTACGCCCAGAAGGCCGGTTCCGGTGTTTACACAGGCACCGATGCCTACGTCGATTTTCGCGAACTGCTGGCTCGCGACGACATCGACGCTGTGTCGGTTACCACACCGGACCACTGGCACGCCATCCCAACGATCATGGCCGCCCAAGCGGGAAAGCATATCTATTGCCAAAAACCGTTGAGCTTGACGATCGCCGAGGGCCGTGCCATGGTCGAGGCGGTTCGCCGCCATGGGGTGATTCTCCAGACGGGCAGCCAGCATCGCTCCAAGGAAAGGATGCGATTTGCCTGCGAGCTTGTCCGCAACGGCCGTATCGGCCGGGTCAAGCGTGTGCTGACCGACCTTCCCCGCCACGGACTGCGCTTCGACCTGGATACATGGACGCCGACTCCCGTGCCTGATGGTTTTGATTATGATTTGTGGCTGGGCCCGGCACCATGGGCGCCCCATCACGAGCACCGTTGTTTCTATACCTTCCGCTTTCTTCAGGATTACTCCGGCGGCGAGACCACCAACACCGGTGCCCACAAGTTTGACATCGTCCAATGGGCCCTGGGTACCGAGCGCACCGGGCCGGTGGAGATTGAGGACCTGGGCGGCGAGTTTCCGAAAACGGGCTTGTTTGATACGGTCAGCCGGATCCATTTTCGAGCACGGTACGCTAATGATGTGGAGCTGATTTGCACGCCGGACGGCGTAGGGGCTGCGGTACGCTTCGAGGGTACCGAAGGCTGGGTGCACGTGGACTGGAATTCCTTTCGCACGCACCCTGAATCTCTGGCGACTACCGTCATCGGCCCGAATGAAATCCATCTCTATGAGAGCCTTGACCACAAGCGCAATTTCCTTGATTGCATAAAGTCCGGACGGGATCCGATCACTCCCGTCGAGGTGGGGCATCGTTCCGCAAGTGTGTGTCATCTTGCCAACATCGCCATGAGACTCGGGCGCAAACTCCACTGGAATCCGGACGAAGAACGGTTCGTTGGCGATGACCAGGCCAATCGCCTGTTGAGCAAACCACCGCGCGCCCCATGGCATCTGTAGCGAACTCCACGAGCAACAATTCAACTGCAAAGGACTTGCAATGAATCGAACCTTCACCACCTTGATCACGTGTGTCCTGTCTGCTGTGGCGTGCCTGCCCATTGAGGCAGCCGTATCGGCCCTTCCGGGCACCCGGCCGCTGGAATGGCAGGAAGAAGATCTTTCCACGCGGCTTATGGACGGAGCGCACCGATTCATTGACAAGCAGATTCAAGCAGCTCGCACAAGGCGCGCACGGTTCTGGAAGTACGATACTTCGTCGAAACAGGCGTACGAGGCCTCTGTCGCCGAGAACCGCCAGAGACTTCGCACGATTATCGGAGCTGTGGATACACGGTTGCCTGGGAGGATGGAGCGGTTCGGCGACGACGCCGATCCCGCCCTGGTGGCTGAGGCGGCGAACTACCGTGTGTTCCAGGTGCGCTGGCCGGTATTGGACGGGGTCTTCGGTGAAGGTTTACTCGTTCAGCCAAAGCGAACGCCGTTGGCTCACGTCGTTATCGTGCCGGACGCCGACCAAACGCCCGAACAACTTCTCGGGCTGTCTCCTGGTGTCGATCCGCAACAACAGTACGCCCGGCGCCTGGCCGAGAACGGATTTGAGCTTGTCATCCCGACGCTGGTGAGCCGTTCCAAGCTGGAGACCGAGGACGCAGGGCTCACGAGGTAGGCCGGGACCGCTGGGTGGCGCACGAGTATGCAAAGGTGCGCTGGTTGTACGCCCAGCTCGGCATCGCCGACCGTACGGAGATCGAGTTCTTCCAGGGCGGGCACAGCATTAACGGAGAAGGCACATTTAAATTCCTGCACAAGCATCTGGACTGGCCCGCGCCGGCGGATTAGTCTATCGACTTGTTTGACAATGCTTCGATATGCTAAATGGCAAGGAGTACTCTTTATGACGACTATAATGCGGTCCATAATCGCATCCGCTGCTGTCGCTGTTCTGCTGTCGGCGCCGCTGTCGGCAGGTTCCGAAAAAACGCGGATTTCCGTTGCCGACAGCCGGTGGCGTCTGAATGGGCGGGTGACGTACCCCGGGACACGGGCTGAAGGGCTGCTGATGAACGTGCGGATGGTCAACGCCGTTTTTGAGGACACACACCGGCCCGAGTTTGATGCCGAAGAGAATGCCGGCGAGTTCACTGCAAAACTCCCGGAATATGTAGCGCACGGCATTCGCGCATTCACGATCAATCTGCAGGGCGGCTTTCCCGGCTACGAAGGGGCCGTCAATTCCGCATTCAAATCCGACGGTTCACTTCGCATGGACTACATGCAGCGAGTCCGGCGAGTCATCGAGGCATGCGACCGCAACGGCGCCGCTGTCATCCTCGGGTGTTACTACCAGCGTCAAGACCAGGTCCTGATGGACGAGGAAGCCGTCAGGACAGGTGTTATAAACGCGGTCCGCTGGCTTGGGGAGTCAGGATTCACCAATGTCGTTCTGGAAATCGCCAACGAATTCAATCATTCCGGTTTTGACCATCCGATTCTCAAGAATCCCGAAGGTCAGGTTGAGCTAATCAGGCTGGCCAAGAGCATCTGGCCCGAGTTGCCGGTTTCCACGAGCGGCCTGGGCGACGGCAGGCTCCCGGACAATGTGTGCCGGGCGAGCGATTTTCTGCTGATTCATTTCAATGGCACAAAACTCGATGATATCCCCAAGAGAATTGAAGCCCTGAAGAAATACAAAAAGCCCATCGTGTGCAACGAGGACCAGAAGTATGGTGAGCAGGCAGCGAGCGCCGCCGAGTTGAGTGTCCAACACGGCGCATCATGGGGATTTATGCACGAGACGGTCAATCAGCATTTTCCTTTCCACTTCAAGGGGCCGGACGACGATCCGAAGGTGTACCGAATGCTCAAATCGCTCACCGTGCCGGGGATAGTCGATACATACTTTCCGCCTCCTGAATCCAAAGGCGGCTGGCGAAAACTCGATACGGCCGACGAAATCGAGCGCATCGCCGACATGGATCCCGATAAACTACTCGAACTGAAGAATTGGCTCCTGGCCTCCGACAAGCGCAACTTTGCGGCAGTAGTTATCCATAACGGTTACATTGTGCTCGAAGCCGAGCGGGGCAACAGCGCCAAGACTGACTCGCGCCGCGTGGCCTCCGTTTCCAAGGCGATCTGTGCTACCGTCCTGGCCATCGCGTCAGAGCAGAGCCAACAGGGCCGGACGCCAAAGAAAATGACTTTCGACGATCCCGCATTTCGGTTCATCCCCTGGGCGCATCCCCTGAGCGACCCGCGCAAGGAGAAGATTACGGTCCAACAATTGTTCAATCACAGCTCCGGCATATGCCCCGAGGCGACCGGCGCAAGTAACAATGGAACGTGGGAATACATCCTCGGCCATAGCGGAGACCCGAAAACGGCAACGCTCGCATTCGATCCCGGCACGGGGTCCGGCTATTCCACACACGCCTTCCATCATGCTTCGCTGGTTTGTGAGAATGTCACCGGCATGCCCTATGACCAGTTCGCCATCCGGGCGTTATTCAAACCCCTGGGCATCGAGCATTCGTGGTTTGAGTACCTTGATGGCGGCAAGGAATATGGCCGGCATCCCTCGCATGGAATGGGCATGCCGGCGCGCGACCTGGCGAGAATTGCCTATTGCATGCTTCACGGCGGGCTCTGGAAAGACAAACAGGTAATTCCAACCTGGTTTGTCGAACAGACCGCTGCACCCACGCACAACGTAAAGGGCCTGGAAATGCGTTTCAAGATTAGTGCCGAGACATTCTCCCACGGGTGGCAACTGCCCAGTCGTTTGAGAGAGGCACGTGACTTGCCTGAGGACGCCCGTTACAAACCCGGCTCCGGCGGCCAGCTCATCGCTTTCGTGCCCAGCCTGGACCTGGTGGTCACGCGACAAACCGGCAGCAGCGGCTCTTGGGAGTATGAGGAATACTTGCGCCGGGCCTGCGCTGCGGTTGTGCGGAAGGCCGAGTGAATTCCAACGGCATGGTAAAACCTGTTCGCTGCGACCGGTCCCACCTCACACTCGGGGAAGTCTCTCCTCAACCGGTTGCTGTTCTGCCATCCACACCCGTGAGAAATGCCACACAGACATCCCAGCTCAGCATCACGCACAGACGCCATGGACGCCACTCGCAAATCCAATGGCCCTTTTCAGGTCGCCGATTTTGCCGATGTTGGTCTTGAACACAGGGAACGGACGACCGGCGGGCGATACTTTTACGCTCCCCGCCGCGGGCAGGACAGATTTTTCGGTATTTGCCGACGAGCGGCAGATCAACATAGAGATGTTTCACGCCATTATTCCATGTCCCTATCGTGTAGTTTGACTTTGAACAGCTCATGCCACAAAGTATGGTATGTCAACAATGACACGAGAAATTTTTGGGACTTGGCTACCTTGAAGAACACGGTCTCGTAAAGGCTTCATTTTAGATTTCAATGAGAAAGGAGAGATCATGAGATAGGTAAAACAGTTACTCAATGAACGTTGCCAATTGATGAGTAGCTGTAACGAGGTCACGGGCTGGTGAGGCATACAATGCGGCCGCCCCGGAGGGCGATGTAGAGACCGTCTGTAGCCGCAGCCATTCCGTCGAACACCGGTGCGGCGGGCAGAGGCAGTTCTCGAAGGACCTTGCCGCTCTTGGGATCGACAGCAATGAGTTGGCCGGATGCAGCCTCTTTTGTCCAGGGCTTGGGGGTAGTGGCAACATACAACACTTCGTTTGTCAGTACCATGGCCACCACTGGGGCCTCAGTGGAGACGGACCATCTGAACGAGCGATTGAACGTCGGCTGGTTCTTCGACGGTTTCTGCTGGGCGGGCTTCCGGGGCGCTGCCTGGCGCGGCGGGTTCATCGGCTCGCAGAACAGGTGGTAGCCGGGCCCAACTTCGGACAGGTGGCCACCTTGGCTCTTATCATAAATCTTCCGTCCATATCCGTAAACATGCTGTTCGTCAAAGACGAGGATGCGGCCCGCAGGCGTTTCGTTCCCGGAGAGATGCCAGCCGTGGTAGCCCGCGCCCATGGTCGTGCCGTACTGCCAGTAAGTGCGATGCCACCATGTGTCGTCGAGCAGTCCGGCAGAGGAATACAGATGCTTCTTGTCCAATTCCCGCGATGCAAGCGAGGGGTCGAACCGCAACTGGCGCATAAACAAATCGTCGCCATCCGCTGATAGGATATCGGGCAGTGCTACCCGTGCTGGGTCATAGTTGAAACCAAGCACGATGTCCTTCGGTTGCTCGCCGGACCTGGGGTCCAGACTGTCGAACCGACGCGAAGCAACAACCTTCCCGGTCGCCACATCCAGCGCATACAACAGAATTCCGCCGTCCAGGAATGAAGAGCGTCCTGCCGCTAAATATGCGCGATTGTCCCGAATCAACACACTGCCGGGGACAGGCCACAGAGACTCCAGTTGCCCGCGTGAAACGATCTGGGCCGTAGTCGGCGCAGCGCGAAACCGCCAGGCCATCGCGCCGGTGGCTGCGTCCAGACAGTACACATACCCACTTGAGGACCCGAACACGAGCCGGCCCCGGTCGTAGCTGGGCGGCGAATCCACCCGCCCCTCGGCCACGAACTGCCATGCTAAGGCGCCGTCCTGATTGCTCAGCGCCGCCACAGTGTGTCCATCCTTGTCGGCACAGAACACCGTTCCACCGGCCACAATCGGGGGTGTGATCGATTTGCCGACCTCTGCACACCACTTTACTCTCACCCCTGGCCGAACCGATACGGCTGAGACGCCGCTGCGACGAGCGTCTTTGCGATAAAGGGGCCAGTCCCCTTCGGTAGTCGGCTTCCGGTCTTTGCCAAATGCCGGTCCCTTTTCCAGTCGCGCTTCGTGGGCTTCAGGCTCCGAAGGATACTCGGACCGGGCAGCCAGCGCATTCATGCCGGTCAGTTTCCCGGTGACGTGACAGGCGCACGAGTGCAGTGGCGCGATTATCAACCCGTTGGCCGGCATCACGCCATATTGGCAAGTGCCTCGGACCCAGTGGTGTGCAATCTTACGGCCGGTGGAAGGCTCGATGAACTCAATGCCGGAACGCCCGGTCAGCAGAAACCTTTCCGTCGCCTTGTTGCGGTAACATCTGTGATGGCCCATCCCCGGGACGAAATAGTCCAGATCATTCCCCATCCGGGCCACAACTTTGCCTGTCCGAAGGTCGCGTCCCTCCACA